>JBPCWZ010000112.1:0-9887 GCA_051009015.1 Gammaproteobacteria bacterium
TCGTCCAGCACTTCCGGCGTGCAGCCGAAGTTCAGGCGCATATAATCGGCATCGCCAAAATCCGCCCCCGGCGACATTCCAATGCCAAATGATTCAAAATGGCGCGGGGCGTCTTTCAAACCCATCGCGCCGACATTCAGCCATGCCAGATAAGTCGCCGGCAGGTGCGGCATTGTAATGCCGGGGATTTTTTTCACCGCCGCCGACAACTTGTCGCGGTTGGCGCGCAAATGCGCATTGCTCTTTTGCAGCCATTCGTCGCATTCTCCGCTCCACGCCGCATTCGCCGCCGCCAAACCGAAAGGGTTGAGATGGGTTATGACCTTGCCCGCCGCCGCCCGCAAAAACTGCGCCCGCAAAACTTCCGGCACAACGGCAACGGCAAAGTTCAAACCGGCGATATTAAACGCCTTGCTCGGGCTTTGCAAAGTTATCACCCGCCGGGCGATGCTTTCGTCCAGCGATGCTATCGGCAGATGCTTTTTATCTTCGTCCAGTATCAAATCGGCATGCACTTCGTCGGCGCAGATGAGCAAATCGCGCTCCTCGCAAAATGCCGCAATGTCCAGCAACTCGTCGCGCTCGTATATTTTGCCGTTCGGGTTGTGCGGGTTGCACAACTGAAAAAGGCGTGCTTGCCTGCCCGCCGCCTTTTCGCGCAGATGCCCGGTTGATAAGCGCCAAACGCCGCCATCGTCTTTCATCATCCGAATATCCACCCGCCGCGCCTTTGCGATGGCGGGGGCGCGGCGGAAAACATGATAGACAGGCGACGGCGTGAGAATATCGCCGCTCGCCGCCATCCGGCAGACAATGTGAATCGCAGCGCCCAGCCCGGGCAGAAAAAACAAATCCGGCGGTGATATGCGCCAATGCCATCTGCGCCAAAAATAATCGCATATGACTTCCGGCATTCCGCGCGGAATGTCGGCATAACCGAAAACGCCATGCCGCAGGCGCGCCGCCAAAGCATCCAAAACCGGCGGCGGCGCGGGAAAGTCGGTATCGGCAACCCATGCCGGAATAATATCGCTGCCCGCGTATTTTTGCCATTTGTGGCTGTCGGAGTTTTTCCTGCACGGCGCATGGTCAAAAAGGGGCATGTGCAATATTCTAATGGCAAAGGTTAAAATGACGGTAATGAAAGCCGAAGTTGATGTCATCATTCTCGCCGCCGGGCGCGGCAGCAGAATGCGCGCCGCCGCGCCAAAGCCGCTTTTGCCGCTTTCCGGCAGGGCGTTGGTGCATTATGTTTTGGATGCCGTCGCCGCGATACGCCCGCGCCGCGTTGTGATGGTTATCCCTTCGGCAAGGCAATCGCCCGATGACGCCAATGCTTTGAGGGCGGTAAAGCATCACAAACTGCCGCGGATAGTGTTTGCCGAACAACCAAACCCGCGCGGCACTGCGGACGCCGCCCAATGCGGATTAGGCGCATTGCCAAATGCCAAAGGCGGCGCGGCGATGATTATCTGCGCCGACTCTCCTTTGATAACCGCGCCGACTTTGCGAAAGTTGTCCGCCGCGGCAAACAAAAATATGCTGGCATTATTAAGCGCAAATACTTCGCAACCGAAAGGATACGGCAGAATCGTCCGCGATGACAACAACCGCGTGCGCGCCATTGTTGAAGAAAAAGACGCCGATGCCAAAACAAGAGCGATAGGCGAGATATACGGCGGCGCGCTTGCCGCGCCTTTGTCGTGGCTGAAAATACAAGTGCCAAAAACCGATGCGCGCAATAAAGCGCGGGAAAGATACCTGACCGACCTTGCCAAAGCCGCCGCCGAAAGCGGTTTTGCCGTCAAGTGCATAACCGGCGAAGCCGAAGAAGCATTTGGCATAAACACTCCCGCCGACCTTGCCAAAGCGGAAGCATTAATGCGCGGGCGGCGGGCGGAAGTGTTGATGCGGCGGGGTGTCCGCCTTGCCGACCCTTCGCGTTTGGACATTCGCGGCGAAGTGCGCGGCGGGGCGGGGGCTTTTGTTGATGCCAATGTGCTATTTTCCGGGCGGGTTTTTATCGGGCGCGATTGCGTCATCGGCGCAAACTGCGTTATCAGCGATTGCAAAATCGGCGACAATGCGCGCATTGAACCTTTTTGTCATTTGCATTCTGCGGTTATCGGGCGCGGTTGTGTGGTCGGTCCCTTTGCCCGTTTGCGCCCGCAGACAACGATGGCGGAGGGGGCAAATGTCGGCAGTTTTGTTGAAGTCAAAAACAGCACATTGCGCGCCAATGCCAAAGCCGGACATCTTGCCTATATCGGCGATGCGATTGTCGGAAAGAATGCCAACATCGGCGCGGGCGCGATAACTTGCAACTATGACGGCAGCCAAAAGCATCAAACAATTATCGGCGATGGCGCATTTGTCGGCTCGGGCGTGGAACTTATCGCGCCGGTCAATATCGGCAAGGGGGCATATATCGCCGCCGGTTCAACCATTACCAGAGATGCAAAAGCCGGCGCGCTGACAGTCGCCCGATGCCGCCAAAAAACGCGAAGGTTGCCAACAAAAAGCCGAAAAGCAAAAACCGGCGGCATATCCTGATGTGCGGCATTGCCGGTATGTTGCTGCCGCCGCCGGACGCGAAAGGCGGCGGCACAAATAAATCGCATTTTGCGAAGCCTCATTATGCGCGGGATATTTTGCTGGACATTCTGGCGCGGCAGGAATATCGCGGTTATGATTCGGCGGGCATTGCCGCCGCCGCAAAGAATCAAATCCGCCGCACCGCCGTCAAAGGCAGGGTTGAACATCTCAAAAACAAACTGCACCAAAAACCGCTGCCCGCTTTTGCCATCGCCGCCATCGGTCATACCCGATGGGCGACACACGGCGCGCCGAGCGAAAAAAACGCCCATCCCATTGTCGGCGGCAACAAGCCCGCCGCCCCCGCCGCCCGCACGGTTGCGATTGTGCATAACGGCATTATAGAAAATCACGCTCTTCTTCGCGCGCAACTGCAAAAAAAAGGGAGAAGGTTTCATACCGACACCGACAGCGAAGTTATCGCCCATCTTTTCGCCGCGGCAAAAGACAATATTAAAACAAAAGGCGGCGATGCAATGTTAAAAGCGATACAAGTTGCAACAAAGCAATTGCACGGGGCTTTTGCCATCGCCGCGGTTTGTGCCGGGGAAGATGCCATTGTTTGCGCGCGGCGCGGAAGCCCGCTTTTGATAGGCGAAAGCGAAGGCGTTTTTTATGTTTCGTCGGACGCTCCGGCGATAGCCGAAAAGGCGGCGCGCTTGTTGTATCTTATTGACGGCGATTGCGCCGTTATCCGAAAAGGCAAAGTGCAAATCATCGGCGCGGACGGCAAAGACGCAAAACGCCAATGGCAAAAGCCGGGGGCAAAAAGCCAAAGCGCAAACCGCGGCAACTACCGTCATTTTATGAAAAAGGAGATGGACGAACAACCGCAAGCGGCGGCGGCGGCGATGGAAAGATTCGCCCGCGCCGATTCCCTGCCGCTTGGCGAGTTTGGCAAAGGCGCGGCGGAAATATTCCGAAAATGCCGCAATGTCGGCATTGTCGCCTGCGGCACGAGTTATCACGCCGCGATGATAGCGCGCTATTGGATTGAACATTTGGCAAAAGTCCCGTGCCGCGCCGATATCGCCAGCGAATACCGCTATCGGGCAGACCCGCAAGCGCGCGGGGGTTTGACGGTCGCAGTGTCGCAATCGGGCGAGACGGCGGACACATTGGCGGCGGCGATGGCGGCAAAACAAAACGGCGCGCAACTGATGGCGGTTGTTAACGAAACACAAAGTTCGCTTGCCGATACGGCAAAGTGGGTTTTGCCGATGCGCGCCGGTTTGGAAATAGGCGTTGCTTCAACAAAAGCATTTACCGCGCAACTGACGGCGCTTTTGCTTTTGGCGCTGGCGCTGGCAAAGGCAAAAAAAACCATTACCGCCGACGGGGAGAAGAAAATGCTGGCATCAATGCGCCGTCTGCCTGCGCTTTTGCGCGATGCCTTATTGACCGAAAAGACAATGCAACAATGGGCGCGGGGCATTGCCAAATCGCGCGGGGTGTTATTTGTCGGGCGGCGGGCGCACTATCCGCTGGCATTGGAAGGCGCGCTGAAACTCAAGGAAATATCGTATCTGCATGCCGAAGGTTGCGCGGCGGGAGAACTGAAACACGGCACGCTGGCATTGGTTGATGACAAAATGCCGGTTGTGGCATTGACAAGCGGCGATGCCAAAATGTCGGCAAATATCGCCGAGATAGCGGCAAGAGGCGGCAACCTGCACATCCTCGCCGCAAGCCCGCCGGCAAAAAGCGGGAATATAAAAGGCGGCGGCGGTATGTCAAGCGGCGGCGTTTTGACAACCGGCGAAACTTTCCCGCCCAAAGCGCGCATAGCGCGCATAAAAGACGATGGCGGCGACTATTTATCCCCTTTGGTTTTTGCGCCGCCCTTGCAACTTCTCGCCTACCACACCGCCCTGATAAAAGGCGCAGACATAGACAAACCCCGAAATCTGGCAAAATCCGTAACAGTGGAATAATCCCGCTTTCGCGGGAATGACGAAATTGATAAAAGATGCGGGAATCCGTCATTAATATTGATAATTAGGTTATGATAAGTGTATGATAAAAGAAAAAATATTACCAATGTCGTTTTTGCACGGGCGCGGGCATTTGGTGATTGAGAATGCCGCAAGCGAGGCGCGGCGCAAACTGAAAGCGCTAAACCGCATCGCCGCCCCCGCCGGACACTTGCTGACTGCGGCTTTCGGCATGCAGGAAACCCAAAACAGCGCCGAGTTGGACGGCATTATGACCACGCAGCAGGATTTGTATGAATATAGCCTGTGTCCCGGCAGCGAACAAGCCGAAGTGCGGGCGGCGCGTTATGGCGAGGCGATGGATAATGGCTGGCGCGAAGTTGCGGGCGGGGCGGGCTTGCCGCTTGATGCCATCATCCGCATCCGCCAAACGATAGCGGGCAGCCGGACAAAATGGCGCAAAACGTCAAATGCCGAATCGCCGCCGCCGAAGTTGGTGCCGCCGATGATGGCGCAACTGGAAAGCAAAATGCACAGGCAAACCGATGCCGACCCGCTTGTGCGCATGGCGATGATTCATCACCGGCTGCGGAGCATCCAACCTTTTGACTCCGACTGCAGCAGCACGGGGCGCGTTGTCAATCTGTTGTTTTTGATAAAGGAAGGGTTGTTGTGCGCGCCGGTGTTGTATCTGAGCGCCTATTTCAACCGCACGCACGCGGATTATGACCGCTTGCAACTCGGCGGCGGCGGCGGAAAGGAATGGCTGCTTTACATGCTCGGCGGCATAACGATAACGGCAAAGCACGCGGCGCAAATGGCAATAAACATCATCGCCGCGCACAAAAACCTCAAAAAGCGCATTAGCGGAAACGGGCATTATCACAGCAATTTGCCGACCGCGCTTTTTGTCCATCCCTACATCAATGCGCCGATTTTGGCGAAAGAGTTGTGGGTGTCGGAGGAGGAAGCCGGGGAATATCTGGAAGCCCTGACAGTGAAAGGCGTGCTGCAAAGAATGCGCCTGCTCGGCGAGGACATTTACATCAATCTCGCCATAATGGACATTCTATTAACCCAGCCGGAACTCCCCATCCGCTAACACACCCCGCCCGCGAATGACGGGATTTTTGTATTTTGGCGTTTCGCCAATTCCGGCGTTGGATGTGATATTATGAATTCGGGCGGCTTGCCGCAAAACACAACACAAGGACAACACGATGGTTAACTTCCTGCGCGCCTTCGCAGTGGATAAAAAGCGGCGATGATAGACAAACCGCTAACTTTGCCTTGCGGCGCGGTGTTGAAAAACCGCCTGATAAAATCGGCGATGTCCGAAGCCCTTGGCGACAAGCACAACAACCCGCGCGGCGCATTGACAAAGTTGTTTTCGCACTGGGGCGGCGGCGGCGCGGCGCTTTTGATAACCGGCAACACGCCGGTAGACCGCAATCATTTGGAGCATGCCGCCAATGTTGTGCTGGACGGGCAGACAGACCTTGCCAAAATGAAAAAACTCGCGGCGGCGGCAAAAAAAGGCGGGGCGAAGATTCTCGTCCAACTCGCCCATGCCGGCAGGCAAACGCCGCTGGCGGTCAATCCGCGCCCGTTGTCGGTTTCCGCTTTGCCTTTGGCTTTGGCGGGTTATGGCAAGCCGCGCGCGGCGAGCGACAAGCAACTGCGCGATATCATCAATCGTTTTGCCCGCGCGGCGATGCTTGCCATGGATGCGGGCTTTGACGGCGTTGAAGTGCATGCGGCGCATGGTTATTTGCTGAGTTCGTCGTTGTCGCCGAAGATTAACACCCGCACCGACGGCTGGGGCGGCACAACAAAAAAGCGGGCGAGGTTGGCATGCGAAGTTGTGCGCGCCGTGCGGGCGCAAACGGGCGCGGGTTTTATTGTCGCCGTCAAGTTAAACGCATCCGACTTCCAAAAAGGCGGCTTGGACGGGCGCGAAAGTGCTGCGGCGGCGGCGATGCTGCAAGATGCCGGGGCGGATTTTTTGGAAGTATCCGGCGGCAACTTTGAGGCGCCGGTATCCTACCGGCACGACAAGCAAAAAGCCGGGCGCGAGGCGTATTTTCTGGCGAGCGCGCGCGACATAAAAGCGGCGGTTGATATTCCGGTAATGGTAACCGGCGGCTTTCGCACGGCGAAGGCGATGGGCGATGCGCTCAAAAGCAACAAGGCGGATTTGATTGGCATGGGACGGCCTTTTATTATTGACCCGGCTTTTGCCGCCAAACTTCTGGGCGGTGCCATTGCTTCCGCGCCCGCACCGGAGAATACTTTTGCCCCGGCGGCATCAATGCCGCGCGGCGCGGTGCTCAATTGGTTTTGTTATCAACTGACGCTTGCCGCCAAAAACGGCGCCGCCGACCTTGCCCTGCCGGTCATAAGCGGACATCGCCGCTATCTGGCGACAATGCGCCGCGCCGAAAACCGCCGTCAAACTTAATCCCGCATAATGCCGCCGCTTTCCTCTTTCGTCATTCCCGCGAAAGCGGGAATCTATGCGGGGGAATAATATCGGGGGGGGGGAAGGTGCGGGCGGTGGCGAGTTGAAAACCGCCGCCCGCATTTGATATTTGATGAAAAGGTGCGGGCTTTATGACACTCGGAAATTGTGAAGCCCGCATTTGATATTTGGCGAAAAGGTGGGGGGCGATATTTATTAGCCCTAATTGCTACCGCCCCCCATTAGCCGTTATAAGCGAACGCGGAATTCGTATTTGACAGCGTAGCCATCGCTGAGTGCTATGCCAAAACGATGGGAATTGTCGCCAATGGTATCAATGGCGAGTATCTTGTTATTGTAGGAATCCACACCGGCAAAAAAGCGGGATTCGTCGTTTATCGGGCGCAAAATGCCAAAGCGGAATGTGTCAAGCCAAACTGCGCCATCTTGTTTTGACGGCAAACGCACATAATCCGTGCGCAGTGCGAAGTTGTCAAAGTCATAAGTGAAACCCGCCGCCCGATTATCGCCGTCATAACGCCCCGAAAAGGCAAAGCCGCTTTCGCCGAATGCCAGCCCCCGATTAAAGCCATCCGCCATTACCGCATTGACAACATAGCCGATATCCGGCGTGTATGACAATCCGCCCGCAGGGCATATATTATTTTGGATGCGATTATGCATATAACGCGCAAGCCAAGGTATTGGGCAAAGTTGTTGCAATACTGTGATACTCGGTACTCCTTGAAGTGCCACCTCCCTTACAGAACCGAGAAGCGTAACAGTCACGCCATCCTCAACAAGAGGAACTATGTCCCCGTGAGCATGCAAACTTGCCCGATTAATAGCGGGCAAAGCATTAACCTGATTTGCTACAAATACTGCTTCCTTGGGAAAACCTCGAACTTCACCCAGCCAAGTGATATTTCTGGCTTCGCCCGCCCCATTTGGAGCAAGCGAAAGAATAATAAACCAAGACGAACCGGCGGAATCCGTAGCATCAAAACCGGCATAATTCCGCGATGCGCTATCCAGCACCGGCGGCGCAACCGTTATTGTTATTGTCAAATTTGGCAATGTAACCGGCGGCGGCGTGTTTGTGATTGTCGTAGTAACCGGCGGCGATGTGATTGTCGTAGTCGTGGAAGTTGTAACCGGCGGCGGCGTGATTGTCGTTGTAACCGGCGATGGCGTGTTTGTGATTGTCGTTGTAACCGGCGGCGATGTGTTTGTGATTGTTGTAGTCGTAGAAGTCGTAACCGGCGGCGGCATGTTTGTGATTGTTGTCGTAATCGGCGGCGGTGCGGGCGTTATCGTCGTTATCCGTGTCGTAACCGGCGTATCCGTGATTGTGGTTGTTATCCGTGTCGTAATCGGCGGCGGCGCGGGCGTTATCGTTGTTATCCGCGTTGTAACCGGCGGCATGGTAATAACCGTCACTATTTGTGTCGTAATAATGCGTACGGAAACTACCGTTATCACAATCGGCGGCGGCGTGTTTGTTACCGTTATCTGCGGCTCGGGGGGAAGCGGAGCGCCAATAACCGTTATCGTCGTATTCGGTGTCGGCGGATTGGGAATAGCAACGCCAGCCGAATCACCGCCGCCGCCGCCGCCGCAAGCGGTCGGCAAGCCGAAAATGCCAAGCACCAAAAAGATGCGCAGGTAGTTTGTCATTGCTTTGCTCTCGCTGTAAGTTGTCAAAACCGACCGTGAAGTCGGGCCTGCCATTCTCACCACTGGGCAAAAATTCCGGCTATTTCCCGTCATAAATATCGGGTTTTGTATTACACGGAAACCCGACAAGCGAGTTCCCAGTAATGAGAATGGCGATGACAATATTACCACAAAATTCGCCAAAAATACCATTTTCGGCAAACTCCGCCGCTTATCCGCCCTGCGACAGGAGATTCCCGCTTGCGCGGGAATGGCGAGGGGGGCGGGAATGACGGCGGGGGCGGGGGCGGGAATGACGATGTTAAAGCCCTGTAAGGGCGGAATGTTATAGCACGGGGCAACGCCCCGTGAGTCGGCATTATTAATAGATAGCCCTGTAAGGGCGACACATTCTTTTGCAGGGCAAAGCCCGGCAAAAACCCGCGCCGCATTATCATCATCGCCGCCATTGTTTTGTGCCGCCCTTTCAGGGCTTGATAAATTTGTTATGCCGATTCACAGGGCGTTGCCCTGTGCTACAACATTTCGCCCTTACAGGGCTTTAAGAATGCGCCGCTTCGCGGCGATGGTATGGAGGTTCCCGCTTGCGCGGGAATGACGGGCTTTTTTGCGGGCGGCGGAATTGAGGGCGGCGGCGGGAATGACGATGTTAAAGCCCTGAAAGGGCGACCGAAAACAATGGCGGCGAATTAGTCATAACGGGCGGGGTTTTGGCTTTGCGGTTTTTGCCGGGCTTTGCCCTGCAAAAGAATGGGACGCCCCTTCAGGGCTTGATTAATGGGTAATACCGTCACGGGGCGTTGCCCCGTGCTGTGAACAGGACGCCCTTTCAGGGCTTTAATACCGTCATTCCCGCCCCCCTCGTCATTCCGGCGTACGCCGGAATCTCCTTTTGCCTTTTGGGAGATTCCGGCGTACGCCGGAATGACGGGAAAAAGGAAATGACGGGTAATTTTGATGATGCCGCTATAAGCGGATGCGGAGTTCGTATCTGACGGCGTAGCCGTCGCCTGCCGCTATGCCAAAGCGGTGCAGGTTTTCGCCGTTTGTATCAATGGCAAAGATGGCATTGCGGTAGGAATCCACTCCGGCGAAAAAGCGGGTTTCGTCATTGATATAGGGCATTATGCCAAAGCGGTATGTGTCAAGCCAAACGCCGCTGTCTTGTTTTGATGGCAGATGCACATAATCGGTGCGCAGGGCATAACCGCCCATATCGT
>JBPCWZ010000113.1:0-2531 GCA_051009015.1 Gammaproteobacteria bacterium
CGGCGCGGTTTATCTTGACACATACCGCTTTGGCGTAATGCCGTATATCAACGACGAAACCCGCGTTTTCGCCGGTTTGGATTCCTACGGCAACAAGATATTCGCTGTTGATGTCAATGCCGAAAACTTGCACAGATTTGGCATAGCCCTCGGCGAAGGATACGCCGTCCAATACGAATTGCGCGTCCGCTTATAACTTTTGTCGCGCGGGTTGCCCGATTCGTCTGCGTAAAGTATGTGCATGCCACGAGTAAAAAGATACGGCCGGGGGAAAACCTCGTTTCCGCGGGCCGACTGACTCAGCCCTCCCAGCCGTGGGAAATAGATTATAACACCAAAATGCCCGATGTCAAGCACAACGGCGATAGTTTGGCTTTTATCACAAACCGCCCGCACATCCCCCGATATTTCCCCGCATAGATTCCCGCCTGTGCGGGAATGACGGGATGGGCGGGGGGAAGCGGTGTAAAATGGCGTTATGAAAACCGTTATTCTTGCCGATGGCAACCGGCGCGAGTTTGATTGCGCTACCGCCGCCGAAGTCGCCGCCGCTATCGCGCCGTCTTTGGCAAAGCGCGCCGTGGCTTGCAAGATAAACGGCATCTTGCGCGATATCGCCGCGCCTTTTGCCGACGGCGACCGCTTGGTTTTTGTCAGCCGCGAGGATGATGATGCGGCGGAACTTATCCGCCATGATTGCGCGCACATTATGGCGCAGGCGGTTTTGCAACTCTTTCCCGATGCGCAGCCGACCATCGGACCCGTCATTGACAACGGGTTTTATTATGATTTTGACCGCGCGCAACCTTTTGCCGCCGCCGATTTGCAACTGATAGAAAAACGCATGCGCGATATCGTGGCGCAAAAAATACCCCTGCGGCGCGAAGAATGGACGCGCGAACAAGCCCTCGCCCATTATCAAAACCAACCCTACAAAACCGAACTGGTGCAGGCGATACCGGACGGCGAAGCCATATCCTTCTACCGGCAGGGCGACTTTTTGGATTTGTGCCGCGGTCCGCATTTGCGCCATACCGGCGATGCCGGCACCGCTTTCAAGTTAATGCGCGTTGCCGGAAGTTATTGGCGCGGCGACAGCAAGCGCCCGCAACTGCAGCGGATATACGGCGCCGCCTTTCGCACCGATGGCGAATTGCAGGCGCATCTGAAGATGCTCGCCGAAGCCGAAGCGCGCGACCACCGGCGGCTCGGGCGGGCGATGGGCTTGTTTCACCTGCAGGAAGAAGCGGCGGGAATGGCTTTTTGGCACGACAAGGGATGGCGCTTGTACCGGCAGTTGGAATCTTACATGCGCCGCCGGTTGGAAGATGCCGGTTATGCGGAAGTCAAAACGCCGCAACTTGTTGAGCGCAAGTTATGGCTGGACTCCGGGCATTGGCAAAAATTCCGCCAACATATGTATATCGCCGAAAATGAGGAAGGGTTGCGCGATTATGCCGAACGCCCGGACGAAGCGCGCATATTTGCGCTCAAGCCGATGAACTGCCCGTGTCATGTGCAGATATACAAGCAGGGCGTCAAAAGTTATCGCGACCTGCCGCTGAAAATGGCGGAGTTTGGCTCGTGTCATCGCGCCGAACCTTCGGGCGCGCTGCACGGGCTTTTGCGCGCGCGGCATTTTGTGCAGGATGACGCGCATATCTTTTGCACCGAAGAACAAATCGCCGGTGAAACTGCGGCTTTTATGGAGTTGCTGCGCGGCATATACAAAGATTTGGGTTTTGCGACTTTTGCCGTCCGCTTTTCCGACCGCCCGGCGGAGCGCGCCGGGGATGATGATGTTTGGGACAGGGCGGAAGCGGCTTTGCGCGAAGCATGTCAGGCGGCAAAAGTGCAGTGGCAACTTAATCCGGGCGAAGGGGCTTTTTATGGTCCCAAGTTGGAGTTTGTGCTGAAAGACGCCATCGGGCGCGAATGGCAATGCGGCACATGGCAGGTGGATTTTGTTTTGCCCGAGCGGCTGGGCGCGGAATATACCGCCGCAAACGGCGAGCGCAAACGCCCGGTAATGTGTCATCGCGCCATTATCGGCTCCTTTGAACGCTTTATCGGCATTTTGCTGGAACATCATAACGGGCGTTTGCCCTTGTGGCTTGCGCCGGTGCAGGTCGTCGCCGCGACTATCACGGAAGCGGCGGACGATTATGCGCAAGAAGTCGGCGCGGCATTGCGGGCGGCGGGTTTAAGATACGAGACAGACACGCGCAACGAAAAGATTAACTACAAAGTGCGCGAGCATTCCGAAGCGAAAGTGCCGGTGATATTGGCATTGGGCGAGCGCGAAGCGCGGCAAAAAGCCGTATCCGTCCGCCGCATCGGCAGCAGTCAAACAATAGTCAAACCTTTGGCGGCGGCGGTTGAAGAACTGCGCGCCGAATCAACGCCCCCGGCGTAAGGAAGTAATAAGACAAAAAGGAGAGATGGCAGAGCGGTTGAATGCGGCGGACTTGAAATCCGCTAAGGGTGCAAACTCTTCGGGGGTTCGAATCCCTCTCTCTCCGCCGGTTAAT
>JBPCWZ010000114.1:0-3307 GCA_051009015.1 Gammaproteobacteria bacterium
TGTCGGCGTGATGGGAGACGGCAGGACTTATGAGAATGTCGCCGCTTTGCGGGCGGTAACGACGAGTGATTTTATGACCGCCGATTGGTCGCGCCTGCCGCATGATTTTTTGGCAAAAGCAAGCACCAGCATTATCAACGAAGTCCCGGGCATTAATCGCGTAGTATATGACATTTCCTCCAAACCCCCGTCAACGGTTGAATGGGAATAACCGGACAAAAACACCCCCGCCGTCATTCCCGCTCCTTTCATCATTCCCGCCCCCGTTTTCACGGGGGCAGTCCCAGCGGGAATCCACAACCACAACTTCGTCATTCCCGCAAAAGCGGGAATCTCTTTTTGTTATAGCCCTGAAAGGGCGTCCTGTTCATAGCACGGGGCAACGCCCCGTGAATCGGCATTATGAAACAAACAAGCCCTGAAAGGGCGACCGAAAACAACGGCGGCGAATGTCACGGGCGGGGGTTTGGCTTTGCGGTTTTTGCCGGGCTTTGCCCTGCAAAAGAAGGGGCGCCCCTTCAGGGCTTGATTAATGGGTAATGCCGGTCACGGGGCGGCGCGCAAAACTATCGTTTTGCGCTTTGCCCCGTGCTATGAACAGGACGCCCTTTCAGGGCTTTAACAATGCCGCCGCCGCCGTCATTGCCGCAAAAGCGGGAATCTAATGGGGCGAAAGCGGCAGTTTGGCAAAAGTGGGAAATAACGCACGGCGGATTGTGTAGAATAGCGGCTATCGGCTTGCCGATGGTTTGACATAAAACACAACAGACGGGAGCAAAACAATGCACAACATCATCCGCGCCGTTTTGGCGCTTTTCCTTTTCGGCTTGCTGCCGACTTCGGCGGCGCGGCGCGGCGGCAAAAGCGGCGGCTTTAACTTCCTGCGCGCTTTGCGCGTGGTTTTCTTTTCCGCCATCATCAGCGGCACGGCTTTCGCCGCCGGCGATTTGCCACCTTTTCATCAAGCAGCGGCGGACGGCAATATCGCCGAAGTCAAACGCCTGATTGACGGCGGGGCGGATATTGACGCAAAAGATTATATTGGCAGAACGCCTCTGCACATGGCGGCAAGGTTTGGTCAAACCAAAACCGCACTCGCCCTTGTCAAGGCGGGGGCGGATATTAACGCAAAAAATGATTTTGGCGAGATGTCCTTGCATGCTGCGGCAGATAAAGGTCAAACTGAAACTGCCCTTGCCCTTGTCAAAGCCGGAATTGACATTAACACAAAAGATAAACACGGAGAGACACCCCTGCACGCGGCGGCATGGAACGGTCAAACCGAAACCGTGCGCGCCTTTGTCAAAGCAGGAGCGGATATTAACGCAAAAGATGGTTTTGGCGAGACGCCTCTGCATGAGGCGGCAGATAAAGGTCAAACCGAAACTGTGCGCGCTCTTATTGAAGCCGGAGCGGATATCAATGCGAAAGACAGTGGCGACTGGACGCCCCTGCGTGTGGCGATAACCTCTCTTCATTTTAAAACCGCCGCCGTGCTGATTGAGGTAAAAGTGGAAAGATATATGGGATGGGAATGACCGGACAGGCGCAGGAATGGCGGAATACGGAATGATGGATTGCCACAAGAGCATGGCAAAGACAGCGAAATAGCGCGATTGCTACTTGAAAACGAAAGCACTTGGCAAAAAGCAAAAAAATGGCTATTCGGTGACTAATTGCCATCTACCGCCTTGCTATCCGATGAAGTAATGGCGGCGGTTTGTAGATTCCCGCTTTTGCGGGAATGACGAAAAAGGCGGGAATGACGAGGGGGTGGGGGGTTATGCCACTTTTTGCAGTTTGGCGAGGGCGGTTTTGAATGTTTTTTTACCGGCGAGTTTGAAGGCGATGGTTATTTCGCCGCCATCTCCCGATATGCCCAATACGACTCCCAAACCATAACGGCGATGGCGCACCGAAGAACCCGGGCGAAAAGCGCCGCTTGTCGCCGAGGGGGTTATCCCATTTGCCGGAAGGGGTGTTTCGTTTGCCGGATGGTTTGTTGTTTGCCTTTGCGGCATTTGCGGTATTTGGGTTTTGGATGCCGGCTTAAACCACTGCGATTGTTGTTGCGGCAACTTTGTCTCCTGACGAAAACATTCCAACTCATCCAAAAAACGCGAGTATGGATTGCTTTGCCGTGTGCCGTATTGCAAGCGGCTGCGGGCGTAATGCAAAACCAGCATTCTGCGCGCTCTTGTAATGGCGACATACATAAGCCGCCGCTCTTCTTCCAGCGCATTGCCATTGTCCAAACTATTGGCATGCGGAAAAAGCCCCTCTTCCAAACCGGCGACAAAAACCGCGCCAAACTCCAAACCCTTCGCCGCATGCACGGTCATCAAACTAACCGCCGCCCCCGCCGCCAGCGGAGAATCGGCATCGCCCGATTCCAATGCGGCATTTGCCAAAAACTGCATTAGCGGGTCGTCATCGCTGCTTTGGAATTGCGCGGCGGCATTGACAAACTCGCGCAAGTTTTCGGCGCGTTCCAATTCGGCTTTTCGTGATTCATAATGCGCCATCAAACCGCTTTTTTCCACCGCCGCCCGGGCAAGTTCGCCCAGCGGCATTTCTTCCCGCGCCGTTCGCAATTCGGCGAGCAACGCGCCAAAACTTCGCAAACCCCGATGTTCGCCGCCAAAGATGGCATTTTCCCATCCTTCTTTTTGCGCCGTCAGTGCGAGTTGCGTCATCGCTATTTTGCCGATGCCGCGCGGCGGGAAGTTAATCACGCGCAACAATGCATCGGTATCCATTGACACCGCAAGGCGCATATATGCAAGGGCATGCTTGACTTCCATCCTGTCAAAAAACCTTGTGCCGCCGTAGATGCGATATGCTATGCCGCTTTCCATCATCTTTTGTTCTATCACGCGGCTTTGGGCGTTTGTGCGATATAACACCGCGATATCATCGGCATTTTCCGCGCCGGATTCCGTCGCCAGCATAATGCCGCTTGCGATGGCTGATGCTTCGTCCAAATCGGTGGCGCAAACGCGCAACTGCACAGGTTCGCCTTCGCCGCAAACGGCGGATAATGTTTTGCCTAATCTGCCTTTGTTGCGGGCGATAAGTTTGTTTGCCGCCGACAATATCTTCGCCGTGGAGCGGTAGTTTTGTTCCAGCCGGATGATTGTCGCGGCGCGCAGTTGGCTTTGGAAATCGCGCATGTTTTCGGGGCGCGTGCCGCGAAAAGAATAGATGGACTGGTCGTCGTCGCCGACGGCAAAAAACGCATTATCGCCGCTGTCCAATAGTTTCAGCCATTCAAACTGCAGGCGGTTGGTATCTTGAAACTCGTCTA
>JBPCWZ010000115.1:0-3014 GCA_051009015.1 Gammaproteobacteria bacterium
TTATCTTTTGTTTTGCCGGGGCGGGGCTTTTGGGCTGGGGGTTATTCCAGTGGTCTCAGCATGTTTTTGACGCGGATTTTGTTTGCGCCGAGCAGGAAGAGGGCGATGGCGCTGCCTTCGCCGTATCTTTCCACTGCTATTTGCAGGGGAGTTCTGCCGTCTCCGGTGCGGCTGTCTACTTGCAGATGCGCGCCGCCCTGGATGAGGGCGAGGGCGATATCAATCCGCCGGCTTTGTGCGGCATGATGCAAAGGCGTCCAGCCCTTGTCGTCTTTGCCGCCGACATCCGCCCCGCCTGCTATCAGGCGTTTGACTTCATCGGCGTCGCCGCTCATTACCGCTTTTCTTACCAGCGTTTGGTCGTTTTTGTTGTCGGTCATGGTTATCCTCCGGTTTGGAAATGCGATTATAACACCAAAGCGGCGTTATTATCCCCCGCCGCCCAAATAGCCGGCAACAAGCAACTCTGCGATTTGGACGGCATTCAGCGCCGCGCCTTTGCGGGTGTTGTCGCTGACTATCCACAGGTTGATGCCGCGCTCGTGCGTGATATCTTCGCGGATTCTGCCCACAAACACTTCGTCTTTGCCCGCCGCGTCTATGGACGGAGTCGGATAGCCGCCCGCTTGGCATTCGTCCATCACACAAACACCGGGGGCATCTTGCAGCAGTTTTCGCACTTCGCCCGCGCTTATCTTTTGTGCCGTTTCCAGATGCGCCGCGATGGCATGCCCGTAGAAAACAGGCACCCGCACGGCGGTAGCATTGACCAAAACCGAATCATCGCCGAGTATCTTTTGCGTTTCAACCGCCATCTTCATCTCTTCGCGGGTGTAGCCGTTTTCCTCAAAAACATCAATATGCGGGACGACATTAAAAGCCAAACGCGCCGGAAAAACACTCTCGCCGACATCCGCACCCGAAAGCAACGCCGCCGATTGTTTTGCCAGATCTTCCAGCGCCCGGCGCCCGGCGCCCGATGCCGCCTGATAGGTTGCGGCATTGATGCGCCGTATTCCCGCCGCATCATAAACCGGTTTGACGGCGACAAGCATCTGCATCGTGGAGCAGTTGGGATTGGCGATGATATTGCGCGCGCCATAACCGGCAAGCGCATGCGCATTTACCTCCGACACAACCAGCGGCACATCGGCATCGGCGCGAAATTTGGAAGAGTTATCCACGACAATGCATCCGGCTTTTGCCGCTATCGGGGCGTATTGTCCGCTTATCGCGCCGCCCGCCGAAAACAAAGCGATATCGGCGCGGGAAAAGTCAAAACTATCCAGCGGCAGGACCGTCGTCTCGCGCTTGTTTTTGCCATAGTGCAAAACATCGCCCGCCGAGCGGCTTGACGCCAGCGCAAACAAATCCTTGACCGGAAAATTGCGCTCCGCCAGTATCTCCATCATTTGCGCGCCGACTGCGCCGGTCGCGCCGACAACGGCGACATTTACTTTTTTTGTCATTTGTTGTATCACTTCTTAATTTGCCGCGCTTGACAAGTTTGCCAGCACCGCCGCGCCCATCTCTGAGCATCGCATATTGCCGCCCAAATCTTTACTGCGTGCGCCGTCCGCTATTGTCCGGCGCACGGCATTTTCCACAACTTCGGCGGCGGCGGCATTGTCCAGCCGGTAGCGCAACATCATCGCGACAGATAATATCGCCGCCAGCGGATTCACAATATCCCGCCCGGCGATATCGGGCGCGGAACCATGCACCGGCTCAAACAAACCGCCCTCGCCCAAAGAAGCCGAAGGCAGCATTCCGATGGAACCGGTCAGCGCCGCGGCGATATCCGACAATATATCGCCGAATAAATTACCGGTCAATAGCACATCAAACTGCGCGGGATTAATCACCAGTTGCATCGCCGCATTATCAACATACAAATGCGACAATGCGACATCCGGATATTCCCCCGCTACTTGCGAGACAACCTCGCGCCACAATATGCTAACTTCCAAAACATTCGCCTTATCCACCGAACACACCCGCCCGCCGCGCCGCCGCGCCGCATCAAAAGCCGCGCGGGCGACACGGGCTATTTCCGCTTCGGAATATACCATCGTATTAAAAGCCCGCCGCCCGCCTTCGCCTTCGCTTATGCCGCGCGGCTCGCCAAAATATATCCCGCCGGTCAGTTCGCGCACTATCAAAACATCCAAACCGCGCACCAGATTCTCCCGCAAAGAAGACGCCGCGGCAAGTTGCGGATAACAATGCGCGGGGCGCAAGTTGGCATATACTTTCATCGCCGCCCGCAACTGCAGCAAGCCGCGTTCGGGGCGTTTGTGCGCGGCAAGAGAATCATACTTCGGCGCGCCGACGGCACCGAGCAAAACCGCATCCGCCCGCTTTGCCGCCGCCAGCGTATCTTTCGGCAATGCTTCGCCATATTCGTCTATCGCCGCGCCGCCGATGAGCGCGCGGTCAATAATGACATCGGGCGCGACTTTGCACAACACCTTTTCGGCTTGGGCGCAAACTTCGGGACCCGCGCCATCACCGCCGAGAATCAAAACCTTTTTTGCCATTGGAGTGGTTTATTTGTCGGCGGGAATATCAAAAACCCACGGTTCCAAATCACGCCGCCATTGTTCATATTTGCGAATGTCGCCGGCGCGGCGCAAAGTTTCGCCGATGGCGTCCAGCCCTTCCAGCAACCGCCGCTTGTCTTCGGCATTAATATCAAAAGGATGCTCCATATCGCCGCATTGTGCGATTTGCCGCTGCAAGTCCATCGTTATCTTTGCCGGATTATCATCCGCCGCATTATCAAAAAGCGCATCAATGGCATCTTTGCCGACAGCAGCCGCCAAAAAGCCGTTTTGGACGGCATTGCCAAAAAAGATAGGGCTGAAAGACGGCGCGATGACAGCGCGAAAGCCGTATTCCGCCAAAGCCCAAACGGCATGCTCGCGCGATGAGCCGCAGCCGAAGTTGTCGCGGGCGAGGAGGATTTGCGCGCCCTGCCATTTGGCATTATTCAGCACAAAGTCGGGGTTTTT
>JBPCWZ010000116.1:0-2983 GCA_051009015.1 Gammaproteobacteria bacterium
ATCTTGCCCGGCAACTTTGCAACCGCCGCGCGTATTTGTCTCGCCCGCCCGTCCAATCTTGCCGCGAAGTTTGCAAACTCCTTGCCGACTGTTGTCGGCGATGCCGGCTGCCCGTGTGTGCGCGAGAGCATCGGCAAAGCGGCGTATTGTTTTGCCGCGCCGTCCAATGCCGCCGTGACAACTTCCAGTTGCGGCAGCATTACTTCAACAACCGCATCGCGCAACATTAGCGTTTGCGCCAGATTGTTGATATCCCACGATGTGCAGGCAAAATGCAAAAGCGGCAGCAAATCGCCGAGGTTGTTTTTTTGCAGTTGCCGGGCAATACACACTTCCGCCGCCTTAAGGTCGTGGCGGGTTTGTTGTTCGGTGTCCTTGACGCTTTGGGGCTTGACGGCATCGGCGATGCTATCAATGGCGTCATCATCAACTTGCACCTGTGGCGCAAGCAGCGGGCGCAGGGTTTTGAGCCATTCCAGTTCAATGAAAACGCGGCGGCGGATGAGCGCGGCTTCGCTGAAATAATCGGCAAGCGGCTTTGCCTGCTCGCGGTATCTGCCGTCCAGAGGCGTTAGCGCGTTTAGCGCATTATCAGACGCCGGTTGCGTGTTGTCGTTTGTCATTTTTGTGTTATCTTTCTTTGGCGCTGACGGCGGCGGCGGCGAGGGTTAGCATTTGCGAAAGCGCGCCGATGTCTTTGCCTGCGCGGTTGACTTCATCCTGCACTTCGCGCAAAAGCGCGAGTTTGCCGTCCAGATTTTCAAATGTCGCAAGCGTCAATTGCACGCGCTTGTCAATGTCGTCAAGGCGCCGGTTGATATCGGCGGAAACGCGCTCGGCAAAACCCGCCGTGTTTTGTTCGGTTTGCGCAAGTGCTTCGGCGCTTTGGCGCAGTTGTCCGGCGGCGGATGACAAAGTGCGCTCTTGCGCCGCCGTCAAAGCCGCGCTTTGGTCGTGGATATAGACGCCGTAATCATCGGTCATCTTTTTGTTATCCGCCGCCGCCGCTTGTTGTTGTTGTTCGGCTTTGGCGAGCGATTCGCCAATGCCTTCGCGCATATCGGCAACCGAGCGGGCGAGGGCTTCGCCGTTTTGTTTTTGCCGTTCGTCAAGTGTTTGCAAACTTTGGTTAATGGTTGCGGCAAGGGATTCCAATAATGCGTTTTGTTTTTGCAATATCTCCGCCGCCGCCGCCGCTTGTTGTTGTTGCTGCTTTTCCAATCCGGTTGCGGCGTCCCGGAGTGCGCCGCTGAGTTTGGCTTCCATCGGCGCCCATTTGCCGCTTACCGCTTCGGCGATGACGGTGCGCAGTTTGCCGATATCATCGCGGACTTCCGCCTGCTGCCTGTCTATGCGCCGGCTCAGCGCCGCCTGCCGCCATGCGACCATAAAGATAATCGCGGCGATGATGACAACCGCAACCAAAAACGCCGCCCCGGCTTGCGCCAAAGTTTGATGCTGCCCGTATTCGGAAAGCAACGATAAAAGATAATCCATCGTCAATGCTCCTTGTGTTTGTGTGATTCTATCTAAAAACGGCGCACAATGGCAGGATGCCGTTAATATTATGTTAAAATTCGCCCTTGTCGCACAAGCCGCCCGCTTTTTCGTTTCGGTCGGCTGGCTTGTTACGGCATGTTTTTTTTTGCAAAGGAAGGCGCAAATGACGAAGGCACAAACGACCGACAAAACAAGCGATGATGCAAGCGCCCTGCGCGCGGCATTGGCAAACAGCGCCCGGTTGTTTGACGAAATACGGGAGTTTCTTTGACGGCGGCGGCAAAATCGGGCGGCTGGTGCAAATAGACAGGGAACTCGCCGCGCCGGACATCTGGCAATATCCCGATAAAACCCGCGCGCTTCACAAAGAACGCGCCGCCATCGCCAAAAGCGTCGCCGAAGCGCGCACTTTGGATATGCGCATTAAAGAATGCGCCGAGATGCTGCAACTCGCCGATGACGAAAACGATGCGGCGATGATGGGCGAACTCGCCGCCGAAACCCGCGCCATCGGCGAAGAAGTGCAACTTGCCGGCTTGCGGCGGTTTTTTACCGGCGCCGATGACGATAGCGATTGCTTTTTGACCGTACAAGCCGGTTCCGGCGGCACCGAAGCGCAGGATTGGGCGGCGATGCTGGCGCGAATGTATGCCCGGTATGCCGAAAGCGCTTTTGTGCGGGCGGCGATGATGGAAGAATCGCCCGGCGAAGTCGCCGGTATCAAAACCGCGACATTAAAAATCACCGGCGCGCATGCCTATGGCAAACTCTCCGGCGAAACCGGCATTCACCGCCTTGTGCGCAAATCGCCTTTTGACGCCAATCACCGGCGGCATACTTCGTTTGCCAGCGTTTTTGTTTATCCGGTAACAGACGACAACATCCAAATCACCATCAACCCCGCCGATTTGCGCATTGACACATTCCGCGCAAGCGGCGCGGGCGGGCAGCATGTCAATACAACCGATTCCGCCGTGCGCATCAATCATCTGCCAAGCGGCATTGTCGTGCAGTGTCAAAACGACAGGTCGCAGCACAAAAACCGCGCCGAGGCGATGTCCATGTTGCGCTCCCGATTGCGCGAGCGGGAGTTGCGCTTGCGCGAAGCCGAAAAAGAAAAAGTGGAAGCCGGCAAGGATGATATCAGTTGGGGGCGGCAGATACGCTCTTATGTCCTTGACCAATCGCGCATTAAGGATTTGCGCAGCGGTTATGAGTCCGGCAACCCGCGCGCTATTTTGGACGGCGATTTGGAAGGGTTCATTCGCGCCAATCTGTTGCATCGCGCCAAAACGGCAAACAAAAACTAATGAAACCAACCCCGGCTAACATCGTCATTCCCGCCCCTTTCGTCATTCCCGCCCCTTTTGTCATTCCCGCGAAAGCGGGAATCCAACAAAACCCCGTCATTCCGGCGTAAGCCGGAATCTCCGTTGTTGCCGCCGTCTGTTTGGGAGATTCCGGCGTACGCCGGAATGACGAA
>JBPCWZ010000117.1:0-14943 GCA_051009015.1 Gammaproteobacteria bacterium
CAAACAACCGTCATTCCCGCGAAAGCGGGAATCCAAACCCTTGTCATTTGTCTATTTGCGCGATAGCGCAAACGGCGACTTGTCGCCGCAAATGGCAAACCGCAGAGTGCGCAAAGCGCACTCATAACTAAAGCCCCGAAGGGGCGCCCTTGCGGGCGCGTTGGATTCCCGCTTTCGCGGGAATGACGGGGGAGGCGGGAATCTCCTTTATGTCATAGCCCTGAAAGGGCGTCCTGTTCACAGCACGGGGCAACGCCCCGTGACGGCATTTACCCATATATCAAGCCCTGAAGGGGCGTCCCGTTCTTTTGCAGGGCAAAGCCCGGCAAAAACCATCAATACAATAGCATCAATCCCCCGCCCCCTTTTATCATCACCGCCGGTTATGACAAATCGCCGCCATTGTTTTCGGTCGCCCTTTCAGGGCTTTTATAACGCGCCGCTATCGCGGCGATGGTTTAGGAGATTCCCGCTTTCGCGGGAATGACGAGGGGGCGGGAATGACGGGGTGGGCGGGAATGACGGGATGGGCGGAAATGACGAAAGGGAGCGGGATTGTCAGCCCATTGTTAAGCCGCCGTTTATGTGCAGGGTTTGTCCCGTAATGTAGGCGGATGCGGGGGATGACAGGAACAGGGCGGCGGCGGCGATTTCCTGCGGGGTTGCCATTCTCCCCAGCGGAATGGTTTGCAAAAAATGAGCGCGGACTTTTTCCGGCAACTTTGCCGTCATTTGCGTATCAACAAAGCCGGGGGCGATGATGTTTGCCGTTATGCCGCGCGGGGCGACTTCGCGGGCGATGGCGCGAAACATTCCTTCCATTCCCGCTTTTGACGCGCAATAGTTTGCCTGACCGGCATTGCCAAGATGGGCGACAACCGATGATATCCCTATCAAACGCCCGCGCCGCTGCTTCAGCATTGCCGCAACAGCAGACCGCGCCAGATAAAACGCGCCGGTCAAATTCGTTTGCACAACCCGCTGCCAATCGTCATCTTTCATTCGCATTAACAAGCCGTCATTTGTTATCCCGGCATTGCACACCACAATATCCGGCGCGTCAAACTTGTCCGCCGCCGCCGCATATAACTTCCGCGCACTTGCAGCATCCGCCGCATCATAAACAACCCCCGCGCCGCAAAAGCCGCCAGCCGCCGCCGCTTTGTCTATCATCTCTGCGCCTTCCGCCGTCGTCGCCGTGCCGACAACCGCCGCGCCGGATTCTCCGAGCAGTTGATATATCGCCGCGCCGATGCCGCGGCTTGCGCCGGTTATCAGGGCGGTATTGCCCTCTAATATTTTCGTCGTCATGTTTCTTTCCTCCAATGATTATCGGTTATCCGGCGCAAAATATCAATGCTGGCGGATGTTGTCGGATATTTTCGCATCCACAAGACAAAAGATGCCGCCGCCTGTTCCGCCAGCATTCCAACACCATCGGCGCCTTGTTTTGCCGCCTTTGCCATTGTCAAAAAAGGTTTTGCGCTTTTGCCATAACTCAAATCCAAAGCCAGCAATGCGCCGTCAAAAACTTCCGGCGGCAGGGGCGGCTTTTGCCCGCTTTGTCCGGCGGCGGTCGCATTGATAACAATATCAAACCGCCCGCAACATTTTGCCATTTGACATCCCTTGCATTCAATATCGCCGCCGTCATCGGCGACAACTTGTGCAAGTTGTTTCGCCTTTGTTTCATCGCGCGCGGCTATTTGCAAAAATGCGGGATGTTGTCCGGCAAGTGCCAAAGCCGCCGCCCGCGCCGCCCCGCCCGCTCCGGCAAGCAAAAGCCGCCGCCCTTGTATTGCAATACCCAGATGACGGCGGATATCGGCAACCAAAGCCGCGCCGTCTGTGTTATATGCGCTAATGCCGCCGTCTTTTCGCACCAATACATTGGCAGCCATTGCCCTTTTGGCAAAATCACTCGCGCCGCCGCCTTTGGCGAGGGCAAAGTCCAAAGCATCTTTCTTGAAAGGCGCGGTGATATTCAAACCGGCGCCGCCTTTGGCAAAAAACGCCGCCAGAAAACTTTGGATAGTATCGCCGCCGGCTTCATAAATGCCATAGTGCATTTGGCATTGCGTCCTGCCGGCAAACCCTTTGTGCAGCCACGGCGATAAGGAATGCCGCGCCGGATTGCCGACAACGCCATATAACCCCGCTACTTCCGTCATCGTCATATTATTCCGCAGCCAACTCAAACAATGCCAACTGCCGGAACAAATCCACCTTTGCCACACGCACGCGCACGCCCGACAAACGCCTGTCGGGTTGTTGTTTTGCCGCCCGCACAAGCCGCGCCGCCCGCGCCGAGTTTGCGACATCTTTGGTTTGCAACTTTCCCATCAGCGGGTATTCTTTCAGGCGAATGCGGCGTTTTTTGCCGTCCGCTTCCAACTCTCCTTCCAACACTCCCCCGTCCCGCTGCAAAGCACAAAGGGCATAGTGTCTTTCCACTATGCGCTGGTGTTGTTTTGCCCGCGCATAACGCCCGTCAAAAAGCGCCGCCAACTTCTTCCAATCTTTTATGCCGCCGTCGTCATAGCCGTAAAGCAGCGACAACAACAAACGCTGGTTTGCCATATCGGCATAACGGCGCAAAGGCGACGACAACCATGCATAATGCTCTTCGGCATTTTTATTATGCGTTTTTGTCATCCCGTCCCTCCGGTATAAACCCCCGCCGCTTTGGGCGATTCTCCCGCCCCATTGATGATTGACCAGCCGCATCATCGCTTCAACAACATAAGACGAAGGCGCGCGCGAACGCAAACAAACCGATGGCGGGTCAATGCCAAAAACCGCGTTTCTTTTGTCATTGCCATCGCGGCGGCTTTCGCCCTGCGGCATCGCGGCGGCAAAATCGCGCAATACTTCATACTGCATTGCAATATCCGGCGGCAGGGTTTCTTCCATTTGTTCGGGCGTATAAGCCGCCCGCAATGTCAGGGATTCCAACACCGTCGCCCCCGCCGAAAAGCCGCCTTCTCCCTTTTCGTCATTTTCGCCCGGGCGCGAAAAGTCAAAATAAGCCGAAAGCACCGGGCGCGCTTTGTCAAGTTGCAGGGAGTATTTGTCCAATGCCGCAGATGGCAACATCGGGCGTTTGCCGTCCGGAAAATACACCGAAGTCATTTTGGCAAAAGCCGCATTATCCGCCGCGCCGCCGCAAACTACGCCCAAAGCGGGCGCCGCTATGTGAATGCCAATGCGCCATTTGCCGTCTTCGCATCGCTCGGCGCTGAATGCATCGTCTATCTCAAAAGTTCCGGCATCGTCTATGCTGAAAGCCGCCGCCGCCTTTGCCGCTTGCAAAACCGGCGCGCCGCTAATGCCGATATCTTCATCATTTTCGCCGCTTTCGGCATCGGCGGGCCATGCGCCGTCAAAAAGCACGCGCCAATAATCGCGCGCATCTTTCAACAACCCGCGCGAACAAAAAAACCGCGCCATCATTTCCGGCGCGCCGCCCGCTACCTTTCGCACTGCGGCATATTCCGCGCTGTTGTTTGCCGCCCCCCGCAAAATAACATCGCGCGCCGATATTATCGCTTCGGGCGTTTCTCCGGCGCGCAGTTTGTCTATCAACATACTGCTTTTTTGCCGTATCGCCCGCTTGCCTTCCATATCCGCCAATGCCGATGCCAGGGCGGTATCGCTCGCCGGACGGAGTTTGCCGCGCCCGCGGTGAAAATATGCCGGATGCGCCAAAGCCGTTTGCAAAACCGCCAAACGCCACGCCGCCCATGCCCCGCCATCGTCATCATTCGCGCCGCCGTTTGTTTGTTGCGCCAATGCCGCCAACTCATCAACGCTTCGCTCCGCGCCATTCGCCGCAACTCGCAAAGTATCAATGTCCGCCGCATCCGCCAATGCTTTGGCTTTTTTGGCAATGTTGCTATCGTATTTTGGCAGCAACATCCACACCCGCTGACGCAGGACTTTTTGCCCGCCCTGCAGGCGGTAAGTGCGCTCGTTAACCTTTTCTACTTGCAATATCCGCAACTCGCCGCCGTCTTCATAAACCGCCCAATCCCGGCATTCATCGGCGGCGGCGGCATCTTCCGGCATTTTCAAACACAGGGGTGGCTGATGGGACTCGAACCCACGACAACCGGAATCACAATCCGGGGCTCTACCAACTGAGCTACAACCACCACAAAAATACGCGCGCCCGGCAGGACTCGAACCTGCAACCACCGGCTTAGAAGGCCGATGCTCTGTCCTGTTGAGCTACGGGCGCAATCAAAGATGCCGTAGTAGCATCTCCATTCGGTCGGGGCGGCGAGATTCGAACTCGCGGCCTCTCGGCCCCAAACCAAGCGCGCTACCAGGCTGCGCCACGCCCCGTTTATAGTTTTTTTCATCATTGCCGTGCGGGAAAAATCGCCGCCGCAACTTCCTCTTCGTCAAATTCGTCATCGTCAAAAGCATCATCGTCAAATGTCGCAATGCGCCGTTTTTCTTCGTAAATGTCGCGAACAAAAACATACTCGTCAATGGCATCCGCCGCAATGTCGTCAAAAGCCAAAAACGAATGACGGCGATGCACACCCGACAAAACCGCCAAGCCGCTGCGCGCCGCAGGTTGCAGATAACTCGCCGGATCCAAATAAGAGTCCGCAACGCTGCCCGTTGCATCGGCAAAAGACGAAGGTCCCAACAGCGGCAAAACCAGATACGGCGTATTATCAAACCCGTAATGGCGAAGTGTGCGCCCGAAATCCGCCCCCTCCGCTTGCGACAAGCCGACGGGCGATGCGATATCAAACAAACCGCCGATGCCGCCCGTGGAATTGACAACAAAACGCCCGGCGGAGTGAAGCGCATCGGCGCCGCGCAACTGCAAAACGCCATTAACCACATTGCGCGGCTCTTGCAAGTTGTCAAAAAAGTTGCCCGCTCCGGTGCGCATGATTTGCGGCACATAGCCGTATCCCTTCGCCAGCGGTTTGAGAATCCACGAATCGGCTTTTTGATTGAAGCCGTAGATGACGCGATTGACCGGTTCCAGCGGGTCATAAGCGCCGTCATCGGCAAACGACCACTCCTTCGGCGCGCAACCGCCGCCAGCCAGCGCCGCCGACAAACAAAGCCAAAATACAATAGCGCGATGCATTGTCAAATTATACTACCCGCCGCCCGATATTGCCGCCAAACTTCGGCAATGCTTAATTTCGGCAATACTTAAAAGCAGCGGCGCGGGCGTTTGATAGGCATATCATCGGTTGTCGCCCATCTTGGCAATGCCGGTCAGGCAAACTATTGCGCGTCAAAAGCGGGAATGGAAGGAATGTTTCGCGCCATCGCCCGCGAAGTTGCCCCGCGCGGCATAACGGCAAACATCATCGCCCCCGGCTTTGTTGATACGCAAATGACGGCAAAGTTGCCGGAAAAAGTGCGCGCTCATTTTTTGCAAACCATTCCGCTCGGCAGAATGGCAACCCCGCAAGAAATAGCCGCCGCCGCCCTGTTCCTGTCATCCCCCGCATCCGCCTACATTACGGGACAAACCCTGCACATAAACGGCGGATTAACAATGGGCTGACAATCCCGCGCTTTGCTTTACTTTTCGGCGGCATTTTGCAAGGCAAGTGCAATATCGCTGTTTTTGCCTTGCTCTTCTATTGCTATCTGCAGTGCTGTTTTGCCTTCATCATCGCGGATATGCAAGTTCGCCCCCGCTTTGATGAGGGCGAGTACAATTTCGGTTTTACCCAAACTAGCCGCAAAATGCAGGGGTGTAAATCCCTCTTCACTCTCCTTTGCGTCAATATCCACCCTCTCTTTGATAAGGGCGAGTGCAACTTCGGTGTGACCTTGTCCAAAAGTGCCCCCTGATTCGATAAAGTCGCGGGCAATTTCGGCGTTACTTCCAAATATCGCAAGATGCAAGGGCGTAAGGTTATTTTCCTCTTTTGCGTTAATATTCACCCCTCCTTTGATAAGGGCTTGGGCAATTTCGGCGCGCCCTGCGACTGCCGCCAAATGCAAAGGCGTCATGTCGTTGTCCGCTTTTGCGTCAACATCCGCCTTCTCTTTGATAAGGACGAGTGCAGTTCTGGTTTGACCGTGCACTATCGCAACATGCAGTATCGTCAGGTCGCCATCCGTTTTTGCGTTAATATCCGCCCCCGCTTCGATAAGGGCTTTGGTAATTTCGGCGTGACCCGAAAGTGCCGCAACAAACAGGGGCGTTACATCCTCTTCCATTTTTGCGTTAACATCCGCCCCGTCATCAATCAAGCGTTTGACTTGGGCAATATCGCCGTTTCTTGCGGCAAAATGCAAATCCGTCGGGGAATTACCGCACCCGCCGATGGCGGCGACAACGAAAATCACGCACAAGGCGCGCGGGAAGTTAAAGCCGCCGCGCTGGCTGACCTTGCCTTTTGCTGCCAAAGCGGGAAGTGTGAATAGCCGCCCGATGACGATAATCGTTGCCGTCAGTATGATATTCAGTTTTGTTTTCATTGTTTTCTCCGGTTGTGGGTTGGCAAAAGCCCGACATAAATGTCAGGCGATTGGTAAAACAACCAGATATGTAGGATGTCCCCGCTGTTCCCGGGCGAAGCCGGTCTTATATTGACAGGGTCGCCCGACGGGGGCGTATCCAATTGTTTTACCAATGCCAATATTACACGAAAACCAGCCAAAAATGCCAAATCCGCCAAAAAACTTTTAGAATGACAACTCCGTTTTATAAAAAGCCGCGCCGACCGCAATAAGCGGACACAAAAAAAAAGCGGCGGTTTTTACACCGCCGCTTCTTTGCGTTAATCTCCCCGCCCGGCTTGCGTCAGAAGTTCATAAGATATCCGCCCCGCCGCCGATGCGACTTCATCAACAGACGGAGAATCGCCCCACATTACAACCTTGTCGCCCGCGCCAACCTGCCCGCATTCGGATATGTCCAAGGCAGTCATTTCCATGGATACCCGCCCGACAACCGGCGCCTTTTTGCCATCGCCATCGCCGCCGACAACTTGCGCCCAAATGGTTTTGCCATCGCCGCACAAACGCGGATAGCCATCGCCATAACCGCAAGATACAATGGCAATTGTCGTATCTTTTTTTGCCCGCCATTTTCCGCCATAACCGACACCCCGCCCGCGCCGCACTTTGCGAATGGCGATAACTCCGGCGCGCAATGTCATCGCCGCCGACAAACCCAGCGCATCGCGGCATATTTGATAAGGCGCGGGCGATGCGCCATAAAGCGCAATGCCAATGCGCGCCCAATCATCGCCGATATCACCGCGACAATGCGGCAAAAGCGACGCCGCCGAATTGCCCAGCGAGTTCTCACATCCCGCCGCCCGCAAAGGTTGCAAAGTTGCCAATGCATCATCCATTCCGCCCGGCTCGTCGGCGCGGGCAAAATGCGCCATTAATAGCGTCTTGCCAATTGCCGGATTTTTCGTCAATGCTTTTTGTGCCGCCGCCCACTGCGCCGGGGCAAAGCCCAGCCGGTTCATTCCAATATCCGCCTTGACAAAAGCGCAAATGCCCGAATGCGCCGGGGCGTCTTTCAGCCATTCCAACTGCCGCGCGTTTTGCACCGCCGTCCATAAACCCAGGCGGACAATATCCGCCGTTTGTTCGCGGCAACTCGCGCCGCTGATTAATAATACCGGTTTTATCATGCCATTTGCCCGCAACTTTTTGGCATCGGCTATTTTGGCAACCGCAAAGGCATCGGCGATATCGGCAAGCGCATCGGCAACTGTCAATAACCCATGCCCGTAGGCATCGGACTTAATGACCGCGATAATGTTTTTTGCCGCTGTCCGCTTGCGCACCGCCGCAAAGTTCGCCCGCAAGGCGGCGGCGTTTATAATGCGCTCAACATATAACATACTAAAATGTTATTTGTTGTTGTTTTTGTTATTGTTTTGGCTTTCGCAATGCATGCAATCGTGCAGCGCATCTTTCAGTTCGCCGAATGTTGTTATCGGCGGGCGGCAGGAATGTTCGTCGCAAAGATAAGCGCAGATATCGGCATCGGGCGGCGGTGTTTTTTGCAGATGCGGCGGCAGGGTTTGGATATCGGCGGGCAGGATATAAACCGGCAACTCCGACAAAAACACCGCCGCAATATCGCCCTGCCACTTGCGGCATTTGGCATTATCTCCTGTCAATAACACAAGCGGCGGCGGCGACAAATAAGCCCGCAAAGCCGCCAGCATTGAAGCACAACCCGCGGGGCGGCTGCACACCGCGCCATGCAAAGTATGCAAGGCATTTTCGGCGGCGGTATGCCATTGTTGTTTGCCGCCGATGCGCGACAACTCCAAAAGCGCAAGGCACAAAACGCCATTACCGGACGGAGTCGCATTGTCATCAACCGGTTTCGGGCGGCGGATGAGTTTTTCGTCATCCCGCGCCTGAAAATAAAAACCGCCGCTTTCGGCATCGGCAAACTGCCCGAGCATTTCGGCGGCAAGGTCTTCGGCAAATGTCAAAAGTTCCGCCGACACTTCGGCGCGCAATAACTCCAACACCGCCGCCAGCAAAAACGCGCCATCATCCAAAAACGCCATCCTGCCAAGCATTTCGCCCCGCCGCGCCGAATGCAATCTTCCGTTATGACGCAGGTTTTTAATAATATTATCCAGCGCTTTCATCGCCGCATCGTGCCATTGACTGTTGCCCGCCAGCCGTCCGGCGCGCGCCAAACCGCGGATCATCAGCGCATTCCAGCCGGTCAATATCTTGTCATCAATCGCCGGATGGGCGCGCTTTTGGCGATGCGCCAGCAGTTTGACACTTGCGCTTTGCAGTGCGCTTTGACATTGACTTTCGCTTATGCCAAGTGCTTTTGCCGTTTGCGGCGTGCTTTGACATTTTGCCAAATGCCAGTGTTTTCCCTCAAAGTTCGGCGGCGCCGACAAAGCAAAGGCGGAAGCGAAAACCTGATATTCTTCATCGTCCAAAAGCGGTTTGACTTCTTCGGCATGCCAAACATAAAACGCGCCCTCGCCGCCTTCGGAATCGGCATCCATTGAAGAATAAAAACCGCCGCCGCCATCCGTCATTTGCGCCAGTACCCATTTAGCAATGCCTTCGGTTGTGCGCGCCATTTCGGGCCACAACAATGCGCCATCGGCATACAAAGCCAAAAGCAAGCCGTTGTCGCTGAGCATTTTCTCAAAATGCGGGATTTGCCACCGCTCATCAACGCTATAACGAAAAAAGCCGCCGCCCAGATGATCGCACAAACCGCCGTTTGCCATCTTTGCCAAAGTCCGGTACGCGCCGTCAAGCAACTTTTTATCGCCGCCAAACAACCCTTCGCGCATCATAAAAGAAGTTTCAACCGGATGCGGAAACTTCGGCGCGCCGCTGAAACCGCCGTGTTCGTCATCCGTCATTTTGCCAAAAGCGGCAGCCGCTTCAACAATCGGCGCATCGGCAAGCGCGCCTTTGTGTGCGGGCAAGTCGTCAAACGATTTTAATAGCGGCATTAACTGCGCGTTTTGTTGATGAATGTCATCGCGCTTGTCCTTCCACGCCGCCGCGACTTTGTTCATGACAAAAACAAAAGACGGCATGCCCCGGACTTCTTCCTTCGGGTAATATGTGCCGCCAAAAAAAGGTTCGCCGGACGGCGTCAAAAACATCGTCAGCGGCCATCCCCCCGCGCGGCGGGCAAAAAGATAATGCGCCGCCTGATATATGCGGTCCAAATCGGGGCGTTCTTCCCTGTCCACTTTAATATTGACAAAATGCGCGTTCATCACCGCCGCCGTTTGCGGGTCGGCAAACGATTCGCGCGCCATTACATGACACCAATGACAAGCGGCATAACCGACAGACAACAGTATCGGCTTGTCCAATGTGCGCGCTTCGGCAAGTGCCTGTTCATCCCACGGCTGCCAATGCACCGGATTTTGGCAATGCTGGCGCAAATAAGGGCTGAGGGCATCGGCAAGACGATTCACAAAACCTCCGCTCCCGTTGCGATATCGCCAACCGCCAGCGCATCGGCATAAACGCCCAGATGATTATGCCCGTAATGTTTGTGCAGTAATAACGGCACTTTGGCATCGCGCTGCGCGGTTTGCGGATTTACCTGCGTAGCGGCACAGCGCGGGATATCGGACAAAACGCGAAATGTCGTTTTGCCGATGGTTATCTCTTGTGCGGAATGCTCGCGCCACGGCGGCATTTGCGAAATGACAATATTGCCGCGAAAGCGCGCCGCCGTCATATCGGCAACTTCGCCGCATTTGCCGGCAAACTCGGCGACGGTTTCATTATTGACAATGCTCACCGGCATATCGCGCTCGTCCCAAGCCGGGCGGCGGCAGTGTTGCACATTGATTCTCGGGTCATCCAGCAACTTTTGCAGCCAGCGATTAATGCCGCCAAAATCGCCTTCGCCGTTGTCGTCAATGGGCGCGCTTTGCGATGCGCCGTCCGCCGCCGTTATCGCAAGCGAGAGTCCGGCGGAAGTTTCCGCCACCGCCGCGCGCAGGCGGGCGATGGCGTCATATTTTTTCAATGTCATGCAGTATTGCCAGGGCCGCCACGATTGGGCATCGTCATACATTGAGGAGTGGTCATCAACCACCGCCAATATCCACCGCCGGTCAAAAGCCAAACCCGCGCCGGGGCGCACTTGCGCGGCGGCAAGTTCCTGCCCGCCCAAACCCTTGACGGGATAGCGGAAGACGGCGGAGACGGAAGAGGAGGACATAACAACAATGCGACAAATGCAACAACAACGGCATTATAAACCGAAAAAAGATTTGTTATGCGGCGCGGCAACTGGTATAATGCGCCTTTTGCATTCCGACCGGAGTTTTGAGATTATGCTTGTGATTCGTTTTTCACGCGGGGGCGCCAAAAAGCGCCCGCACTACCATATTGTCGTTGCCGACCGCCGCGCCTCGCGGGACGGCAAGTTCATAGAGCGGCTGGGCTTTTGCAACCCTGTCGCGCGCAGCGGCGCCGAAGGGTTTCGGCTTGACATGCCCCGCTTTGACCATTGGCTGGCACGGGGGGCAAAACCTTCCGATGCCGTCCGGCGCGTTGCCAAAAATGTCCGCCGCGCCGCCGCGGCCCGCGCCTGATACTTCTGACGCCGCCGCCAAAAAGTGCGGCGGGCGCAAAGTCATAATGGCGCGTTTTGGCGCGCCGCATGGCATTCGCGGTTGGATTCGTTTTCGCCCGCATACGCATAATCCATTGCTTCTTGCCAAACGCCCGCATTGCTGGGCGGCGCGGGAGGGCGGTGATTTTGTGCCGATGACGATAGACGAAGTGCGGCAACACGGCGGCGCGTGGCTTGCCAAAATGCCAAACTGCGACGACCGTGACGAAGCACAAAAATGGCGCGGCGGACTTTTTGCCGTTTGCCGCGCATCTTTTCCGCCATTGCCGGACGGCGGCTTTTACTTGTGCGATTTAATCGGCTTGCGCGCTTTTGCGGCTGACGGGGCGGAGATTGGCGTTGTCGCCGATTTGATGGAAGCGGGCGGCACGGTGCTGGTGATACGCCGAACCGATGGCGGCGAGTTGCTGGCGCCGTTTATTGACGATTATGTGCCGGAAGTGGATGTCGGCGGCGGGCGGCTGACGGTGGATATGCCCGATGCGGTTTGACATTATCACGCTATTCCCGGCTTTGTTTGCGCCGTTTTTTGACAGCGGCGTAATTGGGAGGGCTTTTGGCAAAGGTTTGGCGACGGCAAAAACGATAAACCTGCGCGATTATGCCGATGAAAACGACGGCGTTGATGACCGCCCTTTTGGCGGCGGCAGCGGGATGGTGCTGGCGGCAAAGCCGGTTGTCGCCGCCATTCGCGAGCGGCGGCGTGTTAATCCAAATGCGCCGGTTGTGTATCCGACTCCGCGCGGGCGGCTTTTTTGCGACAAGGATGCGAGGGAGATGGCGAAGTTGCCGGGGATGATAATTCTGTGCGGGCGATACCGCGGCGTTGATGAGCGGGCATTGGCGGCGGAAGTGGATATGGAAATATCGCTTGGCGATTATGTCTTATCCGGCGGCGAGATAGCGGCGATGGCGATTATGGATGCGGTATTGCGTCATCGTCATGGTGTTTTGGGCAACCCGCATTCGGCGGACGAAGAATCTTTTGCCGGCGACGGTTTGCTTGATGCGCCCTGCTATACGCGTCCGGCGGTTTTTGAAGGCGCGGAAGTGCCGCCGGTTTTGCTGTCGGGCGATCATTCCGCGATTTGCCGCTGGCGGCGGGCGATGGCGCAACAATTGACCGACAAAAAGACGGCGGGAAAAAGCGGCGGGAAAAAAGGCGGTATTTGATTTGTGCATTTTTGGCTTTTGTTTGGTATAATGACGATGGTTTTTTTGCGGAGAATACGAGATGCACATCATTGAACAACTGGAACGGGAAGAAGCGCGGCGGCTCGGCGGGCGCAAGATGAACTTTGCCTCCGGCGACACCGTTGTCGTGCGCACCCATGTTTTGGACGGCAGCGCGCGGCGCTTGCAATCGTTTGAGGGCGTTGTCATCGCCCGCAGCGGCAGGGGCGGCGTTCGTTCTTCTTTCATCGTCCGCCGGGCGTCTTCGGGCGAGACGATGGAGCGGACTTTTCACCTGCATTCGCCGCTGATAGAAAGCATTACCGTCACGCGGCACGGCAAAGTCCGCAAGGCAAAGTTATATTCCCTGCGCAGCCGCTCCGGGCGCGCCGCCCGCATCCCCGAAAAACTCGGGCGCAAAAAAGAGATTAAACCGCGCTAATGCGCGCTACCGCATAAGGCATCGTGTCATCCGACGAACAAACACCCGCGCAAAAACCCGCAGGCGGCGACAACCGCCTGAACGAACTGATAAACCTGTCGCGCATTCTCGGCAGCGCCGACCCTTTTCCGCGCCGCTTTAAGGAGATGGTTGCGGCGTTGTCGGATATCACCGATGCCGATGGCGGCTCGCTTTATATCTACGACAACAAAGAGCAAAAACTCAAAGCGACGGTATTTTTCAACAAGATCCTCGCCGTTGAGCGGGTTGTTGATGACTTTGACCCTTTGCGCATATCGGGGCTGGTTGAAGTCCCCCTGCGCGATGCCAGCGGCAAACTCGCTTCCGACACGCCGACCGTCGCCTGCTTTTCGGGCAGGGAGATGATTATCGTCAAGGATGTCGCGACCAACTACCGCTTTGACTTTCGCAACACGCAAAAGTTTGACGAGCAGCACAACTATCGCACCAAAAGCATGATTATGCTGCCGTTGCCGGCGCATGACGGGCGCATTGTCGGCGTTTTGCAGGTTATCAATCCGGCGCGGGCGTCTTACGATGTCGCCAACCGCGGCTTTTTGAGCGCGCTTGCCGCGCAGGCGGGCATTGCCCTGAACAACGCCCTGCTCGTTACCGAATCGCAAAATCTGCTTAACGCGCTGGTCAATATGATTGTCGTTGCGATTGACAAAAAATCATCGCACACCGCCGGTCACTGCATTCGCGTTACCGAACTTACGATGATGTTTGCCGATGCCCTTGCCCGGCAGAGTTATGACGGCTTTTCGCTCAGTATTGACGAGCGGCGCGAGTTATATCTTGCCGCCCTTTTGCACGATGTCGGCAAGATTATCACGCCGACTCATGTGCTGGAAAAATCCACCAAACTGCAGTATCTGAACGACCGCATTAACCTTCTGCACGAGCGGTTGCGGGCGTGGCAGCAGGGGCAGGCGTATCAGGTCCTCGCCAAAAAACTGCGCGAAAACGGGCAGCAAAAAATGCTGGACGAAGCGATGGCGGTTGTTGATGCCGACGACGACATTGCATTTTTGCGCAATGTCAATACCAACGACATTATCACCGACGACACCGCCATCAAGCGGCTGGAAGATATCGCCCGGCGGCGGTTTGACGAAAACAGCGGCGAGGAAGACACGCTCATAGATTCCTTTGACCTGGAAAACCTCAAAGTGCGGCGCGGCACGCTAAACGACGAAGAGCGGCGCATCATAGAAGAGCATGTCAGTTTGTCCATCCGCCTGTTGTCGTCCATTCCGTGGCCGAAGAATATGCAGCGCATTGTTGAATACGCCGGCAGCCATCACGAAAACATAAACGGCACCGGCTACCCGAACAAAATCACCGGCGATGCAATGTCCATACCGGCAAAGATACTCGGCATCGCCGACCGCTTTGAGGGATTGAGCGCCCCCGACCGCCCCTACCGCAAGACCAAGATGAAGTTGTCCGGCGCACTGCGCATTCTCAAACTCATGCGCGATGACGGCGAGATAGACCCGGAATTGACCGACTTTTTTCTGGGCGAGAAGATCTATCTGGCATATGCCAAAAAGCACCTGCCGCCGGAATTGATTGATTGCGATTGATTTCCCGCCCCGGCGGCTACAAGCGGGCGGGGGGAATGTGCGGGCGACAAAAACTTCGTCATCCCCGCCCCTTTCGTCATTCCCGCCTTTTCGTCATTCCCGCCTTTTCCGTCATTCCCGCGAAAGCGGGAATCTCCTAAACCATCGCCGCGCAAGCGGCGCGTTATCAAAAGCCCTGCAAAGGGCGACCTGTTCATAGCACGGGGCAACGCCCCGTGAATCGGCGTATTAAACAAACAAGCCCTGAAAGGACGATAGAAAATGACGGCGGCGAATGTCATAACGGGTGGGTTTTTGGCTTTGTGGTTTTTGCCGGGTTTTGCCCGAAAAAAGAATGGGACTCCCTTTCGGGGTTGGATATGTGGGTAATGCCGTCATGGGGCGTTGCCCCGTGCTGTGAACAGGACGCCCTTTCAGGGCTATGACATAAGGGGGATTCCCGCTTCCCCCGTCATTCCCGCCCCCCTCGTCATTCCCGCGAAAGCGGGAATCTAACGCGCCCGATAGGGCGCCCCTTCGGGGCTTTAATTATGAGTGCGCTTTGCGCACTCTGCGGTTTGCCATTTGCGGCGACAAGTCGCCGTTTGCGCTATCGCGCAAAT
>JBPCWZ010000118.1:0-3865 GCA_051009015.1 Gammaproteobacteria bacterium
CGCCAAAGACGGCGGCGGCAACGGCGCGGCACACATCAATATCAAGCCCCGACCATTCCCCGGCATCATCCACCTGCGAAAAGCCGCCCAAACCCTGAGTAACGCCGCAAAGCACAACCCCGCGCGCGCGCGCATCTTCCAGCGTCCCCGCACCCGCAGGCAAAGCCAAAGCCGCCGTCAACAAAACCAAAACTGCCGTTTTTTTCATAACATTCCTCCCGCCCGCAAAAACCAAAAGTGCGAGCATACCGCCATTATATCTTAACATGACACCCGAAAACAAGCATTCGCGCAAATACTTGACTCGGCGGAATATGTGATAAAATGCGCCGCGATGACGACCGAGGGACATTTGCCGAAAAGCCGAATAATCGGAATTCTCAAATCACTCAATGCCGGGATGCTTGAGCGGGAGGAGATAATCGCGGTTTCTTTGCTGGCGGCGCTGGCGGGGCAGAACACATTTTTGCTGGGGCCGCCCGGGACCGCGAAGAGTTTGATAGCGCGCCGCATCTCTTTCGCCTTTTCCGAGCAGAAGTACTTCGCCTATTTGATGCAGCGGTTCAGCACGCCAGAGGAGGTCTTTGGCCCCGTTTCCATCAAGGAACTGAAAGAGGATAACTATGTGCGCAAAACCGAGGGATTTTTGCCGAAAGCCGACTTCGCCTTTTTGGACGAAATCTGGAAAGCCGGCCCCGCCATACTGAATACCCTGCTCACCATTGTTAACGAGAAAATATTCCGCAATGGCGTCAAAGAGGAAGAAGTGCCGCTGAAAGCGGTAATAGCGGCATCCAACGAACCCCCGGACCCGAAGGAAAAGCAAGGGCTGGAAGCGCTGTATGACCGTTTTATCGTCCGCTTGTATGTCCCGCCGATGCAGAATCGCGGCAATTTTGAATCGCTGCTCCACTCGCCGCCGGTGGAAGCCGAGGTTAAGGTTCCGCAGGAATTGGCTGTCGGCAATGCGGAGTGGGACAAATGGCAAGAGGACGCCCGCAAGGTGGAGGTGTCCAGCGAAACGATAAATGTCGTGCAATTGATAAGAGCGAGACTCGTCAAGGAAAAGAAGTTAAAGGTATATGTCTCCGACCGCCGGTGGCAAAAGGCGATGCTTGTCGTGAAATCGGCGGCGTTTTTTTGCGGGCGGAACAAAACCAACCTCGCCGATACTTTGCTTTTGCGCCACTGCCTGTGGGATACCAATGACAACCGCGAAGCCATCGTTAAAATCGTCGAAGATGCCGTCAAGAATTCCGGGTTTTCCACGGGGAAAGATTTCGGTGCCATGTTTGCCTGCAAGGACAAACTGGGCTCACGGATAAAAAAAGCGCTTTTTAATAGTAAGGACATATACGCAACCAAAAAAACCCAAAGCGGGGAAGAATGCTATACGGTTGTGATGTTTAGTCAAAGGTACTACGATGGTGAATCCGTCACTCTTTTTATTCCCGTATCGCGGTTGCAGAAAAAAGATGAATTCCATCCTCTGAACAAGGAAGGCGAAGAGATTCGTGACTTTAAATGTAAAGCCGCCGGGCAGGCTGTTTATATTTCGGACAGGGGATATCACGGGCAATACCCCATCCGCCCAATTGATAATGAGCAATTTGAGGATTCTATTACATGGCACCCGAAAATTCTCTTTAAGAAAGGGAGTAAAAAAGAATTTGACTCGCCCGAAACGAGGCAGCGGCTCGCCGCCAGTTTTCGCGCATCGGTTGAGGAATGCAAAAAAGACCTTTGCTCTGCAAAAAGCGATGTGGAAACACGCTTAAAAGCGTTTGAGGGCGAGTTGGATTCGCCTTTTGTTCCAGCGGACAAGCGCTATATCGCCTTGGCGGGGGTGCGCACACAGTTGGATGAAATTGAAGCGGCGATACAAGATTGCGATGCCCTTAATGAATTGGCGTCAGATTAATTCTGCGGCGGTTGATTCTCAACTTGACGGCGAAGCCATCGCCAGTGAATTTGCCGAATCCTTCCCCGTCCTTGCCGAAAACAAGGTGCGGAAAAACATACTTGACGAGGCGGCGCAATGCGCCGACAATGTGCGCCGCCGCCTTATCCTTGACGACCCTTATACCGCCGATAATGCGCGGCTGATGGAATCCGAGCGGGAATTTGCAAGCGGCGTTTATGATGCGCCCGCCATCCGCAAAGATTTGGACGCCTTTGGCAAATTGGCAAAAAAGGCGGGGGAATACTCTGGAAAAGAAATGGACATTTGGTCCAAGTCAATTGACAAAATTGACAAAGCGGCATCCATCGCCGAGTTGTCGGGGAAGTTTTCCTCCCCCGGCGTGAGAAAGAGAAAAGACGCGGAAAAAGCGGGCAACGACCGCAGAATACTCCGTAGCCGCCTGTTGAAAAAATGGCACAAGGTGCTGGACAAGGCACAGAGTGAATGGGAATTAAACGCCATCGCGGAATACCGCCGCGGGTTGATGGAAAAACTGCGGGAATGGCTGGAAATGCTGCAGCAATTCGCCGACATACTGAAAGGGCTGGGCTTTTACACCGGGCTGCTTGTGGATTTGTCCAAAGGCAACTTATCTTTGGGCGACATTGAACAAATGCGCCGCTGGGCGGAATATATCGCCAAAGATGACCATGTCAAAAAACTTTGCGATATGCTCGGGCGCTTGCGCGTGGCGGAGAAAACCAAACAAAAGGAAATGGCAAAGCGAATTAGTTATGTTGACGCATTTGTGCCGGATATTGACTCCAAAGAGGAGATAGTCGGCGTGCGCATCGGGCGGGAAATTGAATACGCCCTGCCGCAGGAAAAGGCGCTGCTCGCCGACGAGGAAACTTCGCTGCTGTTTGACCTGAAATTTGCCGAGGGCCGCCTGATGTGCTTTGACATGGAAGGGCTGAGCGTTGGCGGCGAAAAAACGCAAGAGCGCGTTATGATTGAAAAGGAACAGGCGGAAAAGATGGGGCCTGTTATTATCTGCGTGGATACCAGCGGCTCAATGAACGGCATGCCGGAAACGATTGCAAAAGCGGTTGCGCTTTTTATGGCGACCCGCGCGCTGGCGCAAAAACGCGATTGCATGCTTATTAATTTTTCTACCAACATTAAAACACTGGATTTGTCGGGAGAAACGGGTGTCGGCGAGGTGGTGCGCTTTTTGCGCATGTCTTTTCACGGCGGCACCGATGTTGCGCCCGCGCTGAATCACGCCGTTGATGTGATGAAAAAAGAAAACTATAAGAAGTCGGATTTGTTGATAGTGTCCGATTTTGTGATGGGCGATGTGCCGGATAATATTCGCCAAACAATATCGGCGGCGAAATCCGACGGGAATAAGTTTTATTCCCTGTGCGTTGGCGATGATGTTTTTCCGAGCCGGCTGCGGGATATCTTTGACGGGGAATGGGTTTATAACCCGCAAACCGGCGGCATTGTCGCCCTGCATGAAGCCCTGCATAATATCGGCGATTCGCGCTAAATGCCGCGCAAAAGTGGGCGATTTTCGGCAAGGATGCCGTTTTTGACGCCGAATGGAAGGCGGTCGGGTAATTGTCCGGCGGTTTGGTGATACAATGGCGGGCATTATGACTACTGACATACTTTCACCCCCCGATTCTTTTAATGCCCTTGTCGCCCGCGAGGGCGATGGCGGGGTTGTTGTTGCCGCCGAGGGCGATGCCGATGGGGCTTTGCTTGCCGAGGGCGATGTGCTTGTGCGCGTTGCCTTGTCGTCCATCAACTATAAGGATGCGCTGGCACTTTGCGGCAACAAAAATAAAATCCTGCGTGCTTTTCCCATCATCCCCGGCGTGGATTATGCCGGAGTTGTGGAAAAGTCGGCATCCGACCAATACCGCCCCGGCGATAATGTCATCATGCACGGGC
>JBPCWZ010000119.1:0-4409 GCA_051009015.1 Gammaproteobacteria bacterium
AAGTCAACCTGCGCGATTATGCCGCCCCCGAAACCCGCTATTGCCCGGCGGGCGTTTATGAGTTTGCCGAAGAAGACGGCGAACAAAAACTGGTTATCAACGCCCAAAACTGCGTGCATTGCAAAACATGCGACATCAAAGACCCCCGCCAAAACATCCGCTGGACAACCCCCGAAGGCGGCGGCGGACCAAACTACGAAATGATGTAGCGGGCAGTTAACCCGTCATTCCCGCGAAGGCGGGAATCCACCGCCGCGAAAGCGGCGGTTTTGCAACAACTTCATTTTGCCGCCATTACTTCATCGGGCGGCAAGGCGGCATAAGGCAATTAATCGCCGAATAGCCATCCTTTTGCTTTTTGCCAAGTGCTTTCGTTTTCAAGCAACAATCGCGCTATTTCGCTGTCTTCGCCATGCTTTTCTATGGCGACATCCAGCGGCGTTTTTCCATCATTGTCGCGGGCATGCAAATCCGCCCCCGCTTTGACAAGGGCGCGTGCAGTTTCGGTGCGACCCAATGCTACCGCAGTATACAAAGGTGTTCCGCCATTATTATTTTTTGCCTCAATATCCGCCCCTGCTTTGATAAGAGCAAGCGCAGTTTCGGTTTGACCCACCGCTGCCACAGCATGCAAAGGTGTCCAGCCATTGTTATGTTTTGCGTCAATATCTGCGCCTGCTTTGACAAGGGCGAGGGCAGTTTCGGTATGACCGCCAAATGCCGCAGTAAACACAGGCGTCTCGCCTTTGTTGGTTTTTGCCTTAATATCCGCCCCCGCTTTGACAAGAGCAAGGGCGGTTTCGGTTTGACCACCAAATGCCGCAGTATGCAAAGGCGTCACGCCATCTTTTTGTTTTGCGTCAATATCCGCCCCCGCTTTGACAAGGGCAAGGGCAACCTCGGTTTGACCGCGGAATGTCGCAAAAGACAAAGGCGTTCCGCCAGCGTTGGCTTTTGTGTCAATATTCGCCCCCGCTTTGACAAGGGCAAAGGCAGTTTCGGTTTGACCATACCCTATCGCAGCATGCAAAGGCGTCCAGCCGTCTTTTTGTTTTGCGTTAATATTCGCGCCCGCTTTGATGAGGGCAAGTGCGGTTTCGGTTGGAGCAAACGCTGCCGCAATATGCAAAGCCGTCCCGCCATCTTTGTGGGCTGTATCAATATACGCCCCCGCTTTGACAAGGGCAAGCGCGGTTTCGGTTTGACCGTGGTACGCCGCCAGATGCAAAGCCGTCCTGCCATCATTATCTTTTGCCTCAATATCCGCCCCGCTGTCAATCAGGCGTTTGACTTCGGCGATATTGCCTTTCTCCGCCGCCAGATGCAAGGGCGACAAATGACTGTCGGCGAAAGCATTGCCGCCGATGGCGGCAGCAAAGAAAATAACGCACAAGGCGCGCAGGGAGTTAATCATGGTTGTTTTTCCGTTTTGTTTTGTCAGATGCGACTAACCTGCCGCCCGCCGGTATTATAAAACAAAACCCGCCATAAATGCCGTTTGCGGCTAAATCTTTGCGGATGATGAAGTAGAATTGGCGGGTGTTTTTTGTTTGGCGGGATTGATATGGCGGGGTGGTTGTTGGCGTTGCCCGGGCGGGTTTTGCGGCGGGCGGCTTTGTTGTTGCTTTCGGCATACCGGCTTTTGCTTTCGCCGTTTTTTGCCGGGCGGTGCAGGTTTTATCCGAGTTGTTCGCAATATGCGACCATTGCCTTTTCGCGCCTGCCGTTTTGGCGCGCTTTGTGGCTTACCATTCGCCGTTTGGGGAGGTGCCATCCTTTGTGCGAAGGGGGAGAGGATTGGCCTCCGCTTTCCTGACTTTTTGCCGGTTTTATCCTTCTCCCTTTTTTTCGGATGCTTTGTTGAGCGCATCCAAAGCGGGCATTTCCCCCCCGGCAAGCATTTGCAAAAAAGCGCTGCCGCCGGTTGATAGATGGTTTATCTTTCCGGCGACATTGGCAAGATTGATAGCGCTGATGGTATCGCCCCCGCCGGCAAGCGTATAGGCATTGCTTTTTGCCGCGGCGGTTGCGATGGCTTTTGTGCCGTGGTTTGTTTGCGGGTTTTCATACTTTCCCATGGGTCCGCTCCAAATGACGGTTCCCGCATTTTGGATAATGTCGGCATATTTGCGGGCGGTATTAATGCCGATATCAACAATGGCGCGCCCGCCGATGTTGTTTAATGCACACTCTTCCATATTGCCATTGCCATCGTCCGTTATGGCATCTTCCATCATTACAATCTTATCGCCGAATTGGTGCAGTAATGTTTTGGCGGCATCCAGCATTGTTTTGTCAATAAGGGAGTTGCCGGTATTCGCGCCGCCCGCCGCCAAAAAAGTGTTTGCCGCCCCGCCGCCGACAAGCAGCATATCGCACAGCGGCAGCAGGTTGTTAAGAGCGCCGAGTTTGTCCGATATCTTCGCCCCTCCGGCGATGACGACAACCGGGCGGCGCGGGTTTTTTAGCGCCGTTTTTGCCGCTTGCAATTCGGCATTCAACAACAAACCGGCGCAAACATTCGGCGCGCAAACTTCCGCCAAAGCACAAAGCGATGCCTCGCGGCGATGGGCGGCGGAGAATGCATCCAAAACAAACATATCGCCAAACGCCGCATAACGCAAAGCCAAATGCCGGTCGTTTGTTTGTTCTCCCTTATTAAAGCGGGTGTTTTCCATTAGCGCAACTTCGCCGCCGGATATTTTCGGCTCGTCAAAGCCGGTTATCAAACGCACCGGTTTGTTAATAAGGAGTGCAAGTTTTTCGGCAACCGGCTGCAAACTCAATCCCGCCTGTGCGCAAGAAGGTCGCCCCAAATGCGACAAACAAACAACGCCGCCGCCGCTTTCGGTAATGGCTTTGATGGTCGGCAAGGCGGCGGCAATGCGCGAAGTGTCGGCAACTTTGCCGTCTCTTAATGGCACATTAAAATCGGCGCGCAATAAGGCGGTTTTGCCGCGCCAGCAAATATCGCCAAAAAACATAATCTAACTTCGCCGCCTAATCCGCCGCCATCAGCGCGGCGATATCCAGCATTCTTTGCGAAAAGCCCCATTCGTTGTCATACCATGCCAGCGTCTTCGCCATTCGCTTGCCGATAATGCGGGTTTGCGAAAGGTCGGCGATGCATGACGAAGGGTTATGATTGAAATCGCCCGATACCAGCGGCAAATCGCAAACGGTCATAACGCCGCCGGGCATTGCCGCCGCCGCATCGGTCAAGGCGGTATTAATCGTTTGCCTGTCGGCATCCCTGCCGAGCATGGCGGTAAAATCCACCAGCGAAACATTCGGAGTCGGCACGCGCAGGGCAAAGCCGGATACTTTGCCGTCCAATGCCGGGATTATCTTGCCGAGCAATTCCGCCGCGCCGGTTTTTGTCGGGATGATGTTTTGACCTGCGGCGCGGGCGCGGCGCAAATCGGTGTGAGAATCATCCAGCAATCTCTGGTCGGAAGTATAAGAATGAATGGTGCTCATCAATCCGCATTCAATGCCGAAAGCATTGTGCAATGCGAGCGCCAAAGGAGCGAGGCAATTGGTCGTGCATGATGCGGCGGATACGATTTGTTTGCCGGCGGCATCGGCATGATTAATGCCATAGACAATTGTCGCATCGGCGTTTTTGGACGGCGCGGCGACAAGCACTTTTTTCGCCCCCGCCTGCAGATGGCGCGCCGCTTGTTCGCGGTCGTTGTGCGCGCCGGTGCATTCCAGCACAATATCCACATCGCGCCAGTTGAGTTTGCCGATATCGGCTTCGCGAGTGTAGCGGATGCTTTTGCCGCCGGCGCTAATGTCTTCGCCGGATATGGAAACCGCGCCGTCAAAAGCGCCGTGGGTGCTGTCGTATTTCAACAAATGCGCGGCAACCGAAATATCGGCGCGGCTATTGACGGCAACAAGTTCCACCCCCCGCGCCGCCCGCAACCAAGCCCGCAAAACGCACCTGCCAATGCGCCCGAAACCATTAATAGCAATCCGCCCCGTCATAATCGCCGGTAATTATAACCCGTTAAATTCCGCGCCGCGGACTTACAAGGGTTTAAGAATACGCCGCTTTGCGGCGATGGCTTCTTGCCTGCGCGGGAATGACAAAAGAATCGTCATTCCCGCGCAAGCGGGAATCTCCCAAACCATCGGCGCGAAAGCGCCGCATACTTAAAAGGAGATTCCCGCTTTCGCGGGAATGACGAGGGGGGGGCGGGAATAACAAAACAGACAAGAATAACAAAACGGCGTTATAATTTTAACAACGGAAAAAAATAACAACTTTGACTGAAAAACAACTCATTACCGACAAGGCGCTGATGGCGCTTGTTGCCGGGCTTTTTGCCGTCGGGCTTGTCGCGCTTTACAGCGCCGGGGGCGAAGACCGGTTTTGGCGGCAACTTTGGCGCGGCGTTGCC
>JBPCWZ010000120.1:0-7791 GCA_051009015.1 Gammaproteobacteria bacterium
GCCGACTATTACGCCGTTGACAAGCAACTTAACCAGTAATGCGGTATTCATCGCCCGACATTCTAACCGCTTTTTTGACGGCGGCGGCGTTTGTTTTTACGGGCGGGGCGGGGTTGACAGGTTGCCTATTACGCCGGGGGTGTTTAAGTTGTCGCCGCGGATGATGAAAGTTTTGTTGGCGTTGTTTGGCAGGGAAATGTTGGGCGATTGTTGGGCGACGCCGCAGATGGGCTCGGCGGCGGGGTTAGCCGCTTGGGCTATGCATCTGCCGCCGGCATTGCGAAGTGTTTCGGCGTGTGGCAACAAGTGGGAAAATGCGATTGGGACTTGGACATAAGGCGCTGCCATTAAATCAAGCGGCGTTGACCCGTCATTGAGGGCATTGACCGATATGCCATCTACCGCCAGCAAAACCGAAAGCGCATCGCCGAGAACCTGACTCGGAAGAAAAGCAACAACATGCAGCATCGTATTGCCGGCTGAACTCGTGGCATTTATGTTTGCCCCCGCCGTTATCAAAAGCGAAGCCGCCGCCCCCCTGCCTTCTATCGCCAGCCGCATAAGCAAAAAACCAGCCGCCGTATCGTTAATCGTCTCATTGACATCCGCCCCCGAAGCGACAAACATGCTCAGAGTCGCCAAACTCATCCGCCTAAACGCTACTTCGCGCAAGCCCTGAACAATGCCGGTCGTTATCCCGAAAACATCGCAACCTTCGCGGACACTGCAAGAAGTGATAAAGCGCAAAGTCAAAGTATCCTGCCCGGTATAGCCGGAGCGGACATACTCGCCGCCGACAAGCGTAAAGCCGACGCCGCTTATCGTCACCGTCATCACACCGGCGGCGGGTTGCGACAAAACGATGACCTGCTTGTCGGCGGTAATGCTTATCAAACCGGTGGGTTCTGTCGTGTAGGAAATGGACGATGGCGGAAGTTGCTGCGCCGATGCCTTATCGGCAAGTGTCAAAGCGAAAAAGCCGCCGAGGATTAAGGCAATGACGGCAAAAGCCGTTTTGCCCAAAGGTCTCAGCCGTGCGCCGTGCGCCGTGCGCCGTGCGCCGTGCGATGATAAAACACGAAATTGATAATTCCCGACAACATCGCCAGACATTATAAACCAAAAAAAGCCCGTTTTGACAAATTCGGCAAAGTTTTTTTTATTTGGCGCGATGGATATCGGCAGTTGTGCTTGACGGGAATGACGATGGGACGGGAATGATTTATAATCGGGGGATGGGGACGATTGTTGTTGCTACCGGCAATGCCGGGAAGTTGCGCGAGATTCGGGCGGCGTTTGCCGGGCGGGATGTTGAACTGCCATCGTCAGGGCAGATGGGCATTGGCGCGGCGGATGAACCGTTTGGCACTTTTATGGAAAACGCCCTCGCCAAAGCGCGCTATGCCGCCAAAAAAACAAAACTGCCCGCCCTTGCCGATGATTCCGGTTTGGTTGTCGCCGCACTCGGCGGCAAGCCGGGCGTTTTGTCGGCGAGATATTCCGGCGCCGATGCGACAGATGCCGCCAATAATGCCAAACTCCTGCGCGCTTTGCGGATGATGGCAAAAAAACAAAACGGCAATATTTGCCGGGATGCGTTTTATTATGCGGCGATGGTTTTTGTCCGCTGTGCCGATGACCCGGCGCCGGTTTTTGCCGAAGGGTTTTGGCGCGGCGAGATATTGGCAAGCATGCGCGGCGATGGCGGCTTTGGTTATGACCCGCTTTTTTATGACCCCGCCGCCAAAAAGACCGGCGCGCAAATGTCGCCTTTTGAAAAAAACCGCCGCAGCCACCGCGGCAAATCCCTGCGCGCCATCATTCGCCTTTTGATAGAACGCGGATTGTTATGACAATGACGACAAACCCCATAGCCGCGCAGCCGATAAACACAACCATCGCGCCGCCGCCGTTGACATTGTATTTGCACCTGCCGTGGTGCATTCGCAAATGCCCCTATTGTGATTTCAACTCGCACCGCGCGGCGAAAACACTGCCGGAGGAGGAGTATGTCGCGGCGATGCTCGCCGATGCCGAAAGCGCCGTGCCGCAAGTTTGGGGGCGGCGCATTGTTGCGGCATACCTCGGCGGCGGCACGCCAAACTTGTTTTCGCCCGCGGCATTGGACAAGTTGCTTTGCGGCTTGCGGGCGTTGTTTAATATCGCGCCGGATGCCGAGATAACAATGGAAGCCAACCCCGGCGCCGCTTGCGAGGCGAAGTTTGCCGAATACCGCGCTTTGGGAATATCGCGCCTGTCGCTCGGCGCGCAAAGTTTTAATAATACACTTCTGAATTCCATCGGGCGCGTGCATTGCGGCAAACAATCGCAACAAGCGGCAAAGGCGGCGGCGCGGACTTTCGGCAACTTCAATATGGATTTAATGCACGCTCTTCCCGGGCAGGATGTCAAAAGCGCATTGGACGATGTTCATACCGCCTTGACTTTTGACCCCGCGCATTTGTCGCTTTATCAATTGACTTTGGAAACCGGCACGCCCTTTTATCGCCGCCCGCCGCCCCGTTTGCCGAATGATGACGAAACCGCCGTCGTTGGCGATGCGGTTGCAAACTTCGCCATCGGGCGCGGTTTTTTGCGTTATGAAATATCCGCCTTTTCGCGCCCGAAAAAAGAATGCGCGCACAATCTTAACTATTGGCGCTTTGGCGATTATCTCGGCATCGGCGCGGGCGCGCATGGCAAACTGACCATCGGCGGCAAAATCATAAGACAGATGCGGGTGAAAAATCCGAATGATTATATGCGCCGCGCCCAAGCGGGCAATGCCATCGCCGAACAAAAACAAGTATCCGGAAGAGAGGCGGTTTTTGAGTTTTTGCTTAATGCCCTGCGGCTGACCGATGGTTTTGCCGTCAATGATTTGGCGGCGCGCACGGCAATGACAACCGCCGCCATAGAAACCGAACTGCAAAAAGCCGAGCGCGACAAACTAATCATGCGAACGATAACGCGCATAAAACCTTCTCCCCTCGGCTTGCGTTTTCTGAACGACCTCCTAATGCGTTTTTTGCCGACATGACGGGTGCAACAAAACAACAAAAGCAAAAACCGCCGCTGCGCGGTTTTGCCAAAGCGGAATATGCCGCGCGCCTTGCAAAGTTGCAAGCGGCGATGACAAAGCGCGGATGGGATGGCGTGTTATTGACGACCGCCGCGGATATTTGTTATATGACAGGTTTCTTGACGCCGTTTTTTCTCAGCCCGACCCGCCCGTGGTTTGTCGTTGTGCCAGGGCGGGGGATGCCCGTTGCGGTTGTGCCGCAAATCGGCGCGGCGGCAATGCGCCGGTGTTATGTCGGCGAAGTGCGAAAGTGGAACTCGCCAAATCCGCAAGACGAAGGCATATCGCTGCTTGCCGACACTCTCGCCGCTTTGACAAAAACAAACGGCATGATAGGCTCACCGCTGGGCGCGGAAACTTATACAAGAATGCCGATGGCGGATTATGACAAATTGCAAAAGATATTACATCCGCGCGTTTTTGTTGATAGCGCCGATGTTTTGTGGCAACTGCGCATGCAAAAGTCGGCGGCGGAAGTTGCAAAGATTCGTTATGTTGCCGCTATGATGTCCGATTCTTTTATCGCCTTGTCGCAAACGGAAGAAGGCGCGGTGATGTCCGAGTCGCAACTGTGCCGCGCTTTGGAAATAGATGTTTTGCGGCGCGGCATTGACGGCGTGCCGTATCTTGTTGCGGCAAGCGGCGGGGGAGGTTATGAAACGATTATGATGCCGCCGACATGCCGGATTGTCGGGCGCGGCGAAGTTTTGATGATTGATGTTGGTGCGGTTTATGACGGTTATTTTTGCGACTTCTGCCGCAACTATGCCGCATCATCGCCGCCGCAGGAAGCGGCAAATGCGCACGATGTTTTATATGATTCTTTGCAAGCGGGTTTTGCCGCCGCCCGTCCGGACAATACCGCCGCCGATGTTTGGCGGGCGATGGAAGGAGTGTTATCCCGCGCCGGTTTTGCGAGCGCAAAAAGCGGCGGGCGTTTCGGGCATGGCATCGGCTTGCAACTAACCGAAAAACCATCGCTCATGCCAAACGATAACACAATGCTAAAAGCCGGAATGACGCTGGCATTGGAACCATCGCTGACAATGGCAAACGGATTATCCATCGTCCGCGAGGAGAATATCGTTATTGGCGAAAACAAAACCGAATGGCTGACAAATCCAGCCCCTCGTGTTATGCTTGCACTGCGATGATAAAAACCCGCTTTGACCATGCCGAAATTGACGGCGATGCATTGGAAGATACCGCGCCGCCGGGCAAAGTCGGGGCGGTATTGCTCGCTACGGACCTGACGCTGGGAAGCGAACTGCCGCAAATGCTGCCAAAGGGCGTTGGCGTTTATGTCAATCGCGTGATGAATCACAACCCGCTGACGATGGAAAACCTGCGGGCAATGCGCGGTGATTTATGCCGCGCCGCCGCGGGCATTATTCCGGGGGCAAAGATGGATGTTGTTATTTTCGGCTGCACTTCGGGCGCGGCGGCTATCGGGTATGACGAAGTGCAAAGGTTGATACAAACCGCGCATCCCGGGGCAAAAATCATAACGCCATTGACGGCGGCGACTTGCGCCCTTCGCGCTATCGGCGTCAAACGATTGTCAATATTAACGCCGTATATCGCCGAGATTAATCGCGCTATGGCGGGGCATTTTGCGGCGGCGGGTTTTGCGCCGGTTAATGTCGCGGGAATGGGTATAAAAAGCGATGTTGATGCGGCGGGTGTTTCGGCCGATGCTTTATTGAAAGCGGCGCGGGCGCATTTGGATAAATCGGCGGAAGCATTGTTTGTTTCCTGCACCGCTTTGCGCGCGGCATCGCTCATCGGGCGGATGGAAGATGAATTTGGCATTCCGGTATTATCCAGCAATCAAACTTTGGCATGGGCTGTCTTGCGCGCCCTTGGCAATAATGCGAAAATAAACGGGTTTGGTCGCTTGTTGCAGCGGCAGTGGGGTTAAACTTTAATAATGCTTTCTCCTGTTTTCCAAAACGCCGCTTTTGATTATTATCACAACCGGCGGCGCGGCGATATATTTTATCCGCCGCAGTTGCACAAGTTTTTGCCGCCGGACAAAACTGATGATGCGGCGGCAATCATTAAACAATGGCGCGGTTATGCGCCGACTCCGCTTTATGCTTTGCCGAATGTTGCCGCTCTTTGCAATGTCGGCGGCGTTTATTACAAAGACGAGTCGGCGCGTTTTGGCATCGGCAGTTTCAAGGCACTCGGCGCGGGTTATGCCGTCAATACGATGGCAAAAGCAACAAAAGCCAAAACCGCAAAAACAACTATCGCCGCGGCAACGGACGGCAACCACGGCAGGGCGGTAGCATGGGCGGCGCAAAGGATGGGATGTCAATGCCGGATATATCTGCACGCCGGTGTCAGCGGCGGGCGGCAAAAGGCGATAGAAAAGTTTGGCGCGATAATAACGCGCATTGACGGCAACTATGACGATTCGCTGCGCGCCGCTCTTGCCGATTCGCGGGCAAACGGCTGGAAGTTAATATCCGATACTGTTTGCGGAAGTTTGCGCCGCGCGCCGGGTTTGGTAATGGCGGGTTATGGTTTGATGGCGGACGAAGTGATTGACCAAATGCCGCCGGGTGTTTTGCCAAGTCATCTTTTTGCCCAGGGGGGAGTGGGCGGTTTTGCCGCGGCGATGTGTGCGCGGTTTTGGCATCGGCTGGGAAAAGCGCGCGGGCGGTTTGCGGTTGTTGAGCCGGATATGGCGGCATGCCTTTTGGCAAGCGCGCGCGCCGGAAAATCCCGCGCTGTGATGGTGCGGGAGGAGACGGTGATGGCGGGGTTAAGTTGCGGCGAGCCGTCCTCTTTGGCATTGCCGGTTTTGCTTGCCGGGGCGCATGATTTTGTTGCGATACCCGATGCGGTTGTCGCCCCGGCGATGAAGATACTGCACGACAACAAGCCGCGCATTATCGCCGGAGAATCCGCAGTTGCCGGTTTGGCATTATTGTTAATGGCGGCGGCGCAGCCAAAGTTATACCGCCATCTCGGCTTATCCAAAACCGCCGTCATACTGCTATTCGGCACCGAAGGCGCAACAGACGCCAAAATATACAAACAAATGATAGGCAAATAAATTCGGGCGGGGTTGTGTTATCATAACGGCATATTCCAAAAGGAGAATACGCCAATGCAAACAATTCGCAACTTTCTCGCCGCCGCCATTTTGGCGGGGCTTTTTGCCATTATCGGCGGAAATGCTTTCGCCGAGGGCGTTTTGTTGCCTTTGCATCAAGCGACGGAAAAAGGCGATATCGCCGAAGTCAAACGCCTGATTGACGGCGGGGCGGATATTGACGCCAAAAATACCGATGGCGTGACGCCTCTGCAAGTTGCGGCACATCAAGGTTATGCCGAAATCGCACATACCCTTATCAAAGCAGGGGCGGATGTTAACGCAAAAAATGACCATGGCTATGCCCCCATGCATTCTGCGGCGGTAGCAGGTCAAACCGAAATTGCACATGCCCTTATCAGGGCGGGGGCGGATATTAATGCAAAACAGGAATATGGTTTGACGCCCATGCATTCCGCGGCGATACTAGGTCAAACCGAAATTGCACTTGTTTTTATCAAAGCGGGGGCGGATATTGACGCAAAAACTAACGGCGGTTCAACGCCTCTGCACGAGGCGGCAGGTTTCGGCCATGCCGAAATGGTGCTTGCCCTTATCAAAGTGGGAGCGGATATTGACGCAAAAGATGAAAATGGCGCGACGCCCCTGCATGATGCGGCGGTCAGAGGACAAACCCGCACCGTCGCCGCCCTTGTAGAAGCCGGGGCGGATATCAATGCAAAAGTCAATGCAACAGATGAATATCCGGCTATGACACCCCTGCGCATGGCGATAAACCTTTTTCATCTGAAAACCGCCGCCGTGCTGATTGAGGCGAAAGTCGAAAGATGGCTATTCGGCGATTAATTGCCATCTGCCGCCTTGCCGCCCGATGAAGTAATAGCGGCGGTTTATGGATTCCCGCCTGCACGGGAATGACGAAATTAAAAGCCCTGTAAGGGCGAAATGTTATAGCACAGGGCAAAGCGCGAAAGCGCGCCGCCCTGTGAGTCGGCATTACCAATTAATCAAGCCCTGTAAGGGCGGCACAAAAACGGCGAAAGATTATCAATGGGGCGGGTAAATTGGTATTTGTGTTTTTGCCGGGCTTTGCCCTGCAAAAGAATGCGCCGCCCTTACAGGGCTACATTTATCATAATGCCGATTCACGGGGCGTTGCCCCGTGCTATAACATGCCGCCCTTACAGGGCTTTGATTAATGCGCCGCTTTGCGGCGATGGATTTCCGCTTGCGCGGGAATGACGGAATAAAATCCGTTATGCCGTGCGCGAAGGGGAAGTCAGGGCGAGGGTTATTAAAGCGTTTGCCGCTTTGGTGTTTTGGAATGGGGGGTGGCTTTTTAATGATGTTGCCGCCGCTTGGGCTTCTTTTTTTGCCGCTTCCCGCGTTTTTGTCAATGCGCCGCTTTGGTGGGTTTGGCGGACGGTTTCGGCGAATGCTTCGTCGCCGCCGCCGCGCCATCCTTCCATCATTTTGTCACGCTCCTTCTCCGGCATTTTTTCCAGCGCAAGGATAACCGGCAGAGTCATCTTTCCTTCGCAAAAATCGCGCCCGACTTCCTTGCCGGTGTCGCCGCCTTCATAATCCAGACAATCATCAACCAACTGAAAAGCCAAACCCAAACGCCGCCCGTATTCGCCCA
>JBPCWZ010000121.1:0-2673 GCA_051009015.1 Gammaproteobacteria bacterium
ACCTGATGATAGTGGATATGGTGCGAAATGATCTGGCGCGCCTGCCCGATGCCCGCAACATCACAGCCGCGCCGCTTTTGCAAATAGAGGAATATCCGACCGTGCTGCAGATGACTTCCACCGTGCACTGTCAAAGCAATGCCGGTTTGGGCGCTATTTTTGGCGCATTGTTTCCGTGCGCTTCGGTAACCGGCGCGCCGAAGATAGCGGCGATGCGGGCGATAGCAGAGTTGGAGTTATCGCCGCGCGGAGTGTATTGCGGCTCTTGCGGCTGGGCGGGCGGGGACAAGGCGCGTTTTAATGTCGCCATCCGCACCGCCGTGATAGATAAAACCAAAGGCGCGATATGTTATGGCGCGGGAAGCGGAATAGTTGCCGATTCCACCGGCGGCGGAGAATGGCGCGAATGTCATAACAAAACGGCAATTCTTTCCGCCCCGCCGCCTCCCCTTTTGATAGAGACAATGCGCGCCGAAAAAGGCGAAGTCGCATTATTACCGCTGCATCTGCGGCGTTTGACGGCGGCGGCGAAACAACTGGGCTTTGTCATCAACCGCGCCAAAGTGCGGCAACAAATCGCCGATGCGGCAACAAAAGCCCAAAAGGCAAAGTTAAGATTTACGATGAATGCGGGCGGGCGGATAACTTTGCAAGTGTCTCCTTTGCCGCGCCGACAAACGGCGAAGTTGTGTTTATTATCCGCGCCGCCGTTGTTGTTTTGCCGCCACAAAACAAACCGCCGCGCCGGTTATGAAAAACTGCTGCAAAAAGCGCAATCGCTCGGCTTTGACGATGCCGTGCTGATAAACCAAAAAGGGGAGATAACCGAAACCTGCATTGCCAATATCTGCGCACATATCGGCGGCGAATTATTAACGCCGCCTTTGGAATGCGGGCTGTTGCCCGGGGTTATGCGCGCGAAAATGATGCAAAGCGGAGAGTTGAAAGAACAAAAGTTAACACCCGAAGATTTGCACCGCGCCGCAAAACTATACCGCCTAAACGCCGTGCGCGGCTTGCAAAAGATAACACTGGCGGAAAACGGCTGGCGGAAAGCGGCGGTTTTGTAATGACATTCCCGCATAAAAACCCCGTCATTCCGGCGCAAGCCGGAATCTCATTGTTGCTATAAGCGGATTCGCAACTCGTATTTTACGGCGTATCCTTCTCCCGCCGCTATGCCGAAACGATGCAGATTATCGCCATTGACATCAAGGGCGAGCATGGCATTGCGGTAGGAATCCACACCGGCAAAGAATCTCGCCTTGTCGTTTATCGGGCGGAGAATGCCGAAGCGGTAGGTGTCAAGCCAAACTTCGCTGTCTTGTTTTGACGGCAAGCGGATATAATCCGTGCGCAGTGCAAAGGTATCAAAGTCGTAAGTAAAACCCGCCGCCCGATTATCGCCGTCATATCGCCCCGAAAAGGCAAAGCCGCTTTCGCCGAAGGCAAAACCCCGATTAAAGCCGTCCGCCATTACCGCCCCGACAACTTGCCGCATATCCGGCGAGTATGATATTTCGTTTGCCGCCGCATTTGCCGTTAGCGTTATCGTTATCGTCGCAAATGTCGTAAAGCGGGTTGTTGTGCTTATCCCCAACATCGTCATCGTCGTGGTTGTCGCTCTTCCCGCCATCGTTAAGGTTGTTGTCGTGCTAATCGTCAGGCTTGTCGTAACTCCTGCCACCGTCATTCTTGTCGTCGTCGTTATTCTTGTCGTCGTCGTTATCGCCGCCTCCGTCATGCCTGTCGTCGTCGTTATCGGCGCAGTCGTCATTGCAGTCGTTATCGTCATCCGTGGCGTTATCCGTAGCGACATCGCCGGACCAATGGCGATTGTCCTTATCACCCCATTATCTATTATCGCCCCTACCGTCGCATTTAGTGTTATCGCGCCATTCCGCCTTGACATATCCCTTAACAGCCCCAATTCCCGTAGGCGTTGTTCAAAATATTCCCGTTGTGCAATGTTATTTGCCAGCAATATCAGGTTAAGTTCCTCGCGGGAAACTCCGCTTCCGCTAACCACTTGGTTTGCCGCCACTTGGGGAAACCCTTCGTTAACCAGTTCGGTTGCCAATTCTTCCCTTTGTTCGGGGGTTGCGGCAGTCATAGTCACCGTCACCGCCGGGGGCGGATTCACCACAATCGTATCGCCGCCGCCGCCGCAAGCGGTCAGCAAGCCGAAAAAGAAAAGCACCAAAAAGGCGCGGATGATGTTGGGCATTGTTTTGTCCTCGTGTGGATTGTCAAATCCGACATAATGTCGGGTCTGCACATTCGTCACAGGACAAATATTCCGGCTATTTCCAGATACGAGTATCGGGTTTTGTATTACACGGAAACCCGACGAGCGAGTTTCCTGTAACGAATGTGCGATGACAATATTACCACAAGATTCGCCCAAAATGCCATTTTCGGCAAAACCCGCCGCTTTTGTGTCAGATTCCCGCCTGCGCGGGAATGACTAAAAGGGCGGCGGGAATGACGAGGGCGGCGGTGATTGTCCGGCGGTATGGTATAAAATTCGCGGTATGGGGAAATTGACGACTCATATTCTTGACACTGCGGCGGGGGAGCCGGCGGGGGGGGTTGGGGTTTTTTTGTATCGTGCGGAGGCGGGCGGACAATTGGGCGGCGGGCGCGAAAAGATTGGCGATTACCGGACTAATG
>JBPCWZ010000122.1:0-5605 GCA_051009015.1 Gammaproteobacteria bacterium
ACCGGCAGAGTCATCTTTCCTTCGCAAAAATCGCGCCCGACTTCCTTGCCGGTGTCGCCGCCTTCATAATCCAGACAATCATCAACCAACTGAAAAGCCAAACCCAAACGCCGCCCGTATTCGCCCAGCGCCTTTTCCGCCGCCGGTTGTCTGGCATATATCGCAGGTCCCGCCGCCGCTATCTCAAACAGGTTTGCAGTTTTGCGTTCAATCACCGAAAAATACATCTCCCGCGATATGTTGCCGCTGCGCCGGGCGAGCAGTTGCAATAACTCCCCTTCCGATAATCTGTTTGTCGCATCGGTCATCTTTTCCAGTAAGCGAACGCTGCCCATTCGGGCGAGAAGTTGCGATGCGCGCGAGTATAGAAAATCGCCAACCAAAACCGCCGCGGCATTGCCGTAGATGCGGTTTGCCGCCGCCTGCCGCCTGCGCGTGTCGGCGTCGTCAACAACATCATCGTGCAACAAAGTCGCCGTGTGGATAAACTCAATCGCCGTTGCCATTTCCATCCCGCGCTCTTGTGGCAAGCCGCAAAGTTTTGCCGACAGCATTGTAATGACCGCCCGCAGCCGCTTGCCGCCCGCCAACTGGCGCATAATAATATCCGCCGCCATGGATACTTCCGTATGCAGGCATCCGCGCATGTGCGCATTCAGGCGCGATATGTTGCCGTCAAAAGCGCTTAGTGTTGCCGCAAAACTTGTCATTCCAATACCGTCATATTATCGCGGTGCGCCATCTCTTCCTCGTAGGCATAACCCAGCACTTTTTCTATCTCGCCGCTTTTGACGCCGCAAAGCGCCCGCGCCGCCGCGGCATCGTAGTTTGTCAAACCATAACCGACAACCGCCCCGCCATCGTCATCGGCAAATGCTACCGAATCGCCGCGGACAAAATCGCCGCGCACCCTGCGCACTCCCGCCGGTAATAAACTGCGCTTGTCGCGCACTACCGCCCGCACCGCGCCGGCATCCAAATACATCGTCCCGCGCACGCGCAAGCCGCTCGCCAGCCATCGCTTTCGCGCCGATAGCGGTTGCGCGCCCGCCGCCAGAAGTGTGCCGAAGTTTCGTCCGGCGGTTTTTTTGTTATCGTCTTTTTTGCCGCCGTTGTCATTATCGTTAATGCGGGCGATGGCGCGGGCTATTGCCATCCGCGCCCTTCCGTCTATGATAAGGGAGTTTGCGCCGCTGCGCGCCGCTATTTTTGCCGCGGCGAGTTTGCTTTGCATTCCGCCCAATCCCCTGCTCGCGCCGCCGTCTTCAACAACATAACGCAACAAATCATCGTCCCCGGCATCGGCGGAATATATCACATCGCTGCGCGCGCTGTCGCGGCACAAGCCGGGGGCATCGGTCAGCATCAGCAAACAATCGGCTTCCAGCAAATTCGCTATCAGCGCGGCAAGGCGGTCGTTGTCGCCAAAACTCGCCGTGTCGGTTGCGACAACATCATTTTCGTTAATAACCGGAATAAAATCTCCCACCAGCAGCCGACGCAAAGTCGCCCGGGCATTGAGATACAAAGTCCGGTGCGCCATCTCTTCCGCCGTCAGTAAAACCTGCGCGGCATGCAAACCGCGCCGCGAAAAGGCGTCTTCGTAGGCATTCATCAGGCGCATCTGCCCGATGGCGGCGGCTACTTGCAAATCGGCGCGCGTCCGCGGGCGTTTTTGCCAGCCCAATCGCTGCATCCCCGCTACCACCGCGCCCGAAGATACCAATACAACTTCCAGCCCCGCCTGTCGCTGTGCCGCGATTTGCGCCGACAAACGACCGATATAAGCGGTGTTAAGTTTGTTGCCGCCGGATGCCAGCAAACTGCTGCCTATCTTGACGATAATCCGCCGCGCCGTCATCGCCCCGCCGCCGGTTTGTCAAAACTTTGCTCTTCGCCGATGCCGCCGTCAACAAGTTGCAAAAACCGCGCCGCCATATCGGCAACGCCATCGCCGTGCAGTGCCGATATCGCCATGATATCAACAAAACCCGAAAACGACCGGCGCATTGCCTTCATCAGTTTTTGCCCTTGCGCCGCCGTCAGCAAATCCATCTTATTCAACGCCAGCATTTTCGGCTTGCCGGAAAAATCCGCCAAACCCGACTCCTGATAGCGGGAAAGTTCGCCGTCCAATGCCGCGATATCATTCGCCGCATCGCCGCCGCTGTCAATGACATAACAAAGCAAACCGGTGCGCGATATGTGGCGCAAAAAACGATTGCCCAAACCCGCGCCGTCCGCCGCGCCGGAAATAAGCCCGGGCAAATCGGCAACCGTCGCCCCGCCGCCGATATCATCGCCGACAAAACCCAACTGCGGCGCCAATGTCGTAAAAGGATAATCGGCTATCTTCGGTTTTGCCGCGCTCAGCGCCGACAGGAGTGTGGATTTTCCGGCATTGGGCATGCCGACCAAACCGATATTTGCCAGCAGTTGCAGCACAAAAACAAAACGCCGGATGTCGCCTTTTTCGCCGGTTGTGCGGTGGCGCGGCGCGCGATTGACGGAACTTTTGAACGATGCATTGCCGCGCCCGCCGCCGCCGCCGCTTGCCAGCAAAACGGTTTGTTGCGGGCGCAGCAACTCGGCATGCGCGGCGCCGGTGTCGGCGTCCATTATCAAAGTCCCCACCGGCGCGGTGAGAATGACATCTTCGCCCGCCGCGCCGCATTTGCCTTTGCCGCCGCCGTGTTTGCCGTTTGCGGCGGCGGCTTTGCGGCGGCGGCGGTAAGCCAAAAGCGTATTGACGCCCAATGATGCGCGCATCCAGACATCGCCGCCTTTGCCGCCGTTGCCGCCATCCGGACCGCCGCGCGGTCGTGCGCGCTCGCGCAGAAAACTGACCGCGCCATCGCCGCCTTTGCCGCCGCAAACGGCAACTTCAACTTCGTCAATAAAAGCGGACTTGCCCATCCGCCGGTTGTTATGGCTGCGGCGCTACGCTGACATAGCGGCGGCGCAACTTGCCGCCGCGGGCGAAGACAACGCGCCCGGGCAAAATGCTGTATAGCGTATGATCGCGCCCGACTCCGACATTGTCGCCCGGATGAAAACGCGTCCCCCGCTGGCGGACGATAATCTCCCCGGCGCGCACGACTTCGCCGCCATAGCGCTTGACGCCGAGATATTTGGGGTTGGAATCGCGGCCGTTTTTGGAAGAGCCGCCGGCTTTTTTTTGCGCCATTACTGCCCGCCTTCTTTTGCGGTTGTCGCTTCCAAACGAATCCTGGTCAAATCGGCGCGCCCGCCCATTGTCGTGCGGCTGTTTTTGCGGCGGCGCATTTTGACCGTGCGGACTTTGTCGCCGCGCATGTGCCCTACTATCGTGGCATTGATGGCATCGGGCAGATAGGGCGCGCCAAAAGCGGTTTTGCCGTCTTTGTCGGCGATGGCGAGGACTTTGTCCAAACGGACGCTCGCGCCGACTTCGCCGCCGAGCCGGTCAACAACGGCAAACCCGCCGAGGGCGGCGCGGTATTGCTTGCCGCCGCATTCAAAAACTGCATAATCCGTCATTGCAAAAAACTTCGCCATTCTAACACAAACCGCGCCGCCAAAAAACATATCCAACGGTATTTTTTATCCGGTGTTAAAATTTATCCGATGGCAAAAGAAGCGGCAAAAGACATTGTCATTATCGGCGGCGGCATTGTCGGCATTTGCGCGGCGGTGGTTTTGGCGCGCGCGGGGCGCGAGGTTGTCGTTGTGGAGCGCGGCGACATCGGCGGGGCGACTTCTTTCGGCAATGCCGGGGTAATGGCGCATTCCTATCTTGCCGCCGCCAACAATCCCGATTTGTGGCGGCGGCTGCCGTCCATTATTCTGGGGCGCGCGCCGGAATGCCGCGTGTCGGTTTTGTTTGCTTTGCGGAATATGCCGTGGCTTGCGGCGTTTTTGCGCCGCGCCAACTATGGCGATGCCGTTGCCGCCGCCGATGCCTTGTCGCAACTTTTGGCTTTGTCGCTGCCGCTGCACAGGCGGTTTATCGGCGATGCCGGTTGCGGCGGTTTGCTGAACGAGCGCGGATGGCTGAAAGTTTTTCGCAGCGCCAAAGGTTTGGCATTATGCCGCACCGAAATGCGCCTGATGACGCGGGCGGGAGTGCGTCATCAAATCCTTGACGGCGGGCAAATCTTACAATTGGAACCGGCGCTGAAACCGGTTTTTGCCGCCGGTTTGTATTTTCCCGATGATATTTCCGTCAATGACCCCGCCGAACTTGCCGCCCGCTATGGCGGATTATTGCAAGATGCCGGGGGGATAGTCGTTTGCGCCGAAACTTTGGCATTGTCGGCAAAGCGGAACAAATGGCAAGTGCAACTTAACAATGCGCCGCCGATAACCGCCGATAATGTCGTCATCGCCGCCGGACCATGGTCGGCAAGTGTGCTGAAAACCGCCGGAATAAAAATACCAATGGCATGGGAGCGGGGCTATCATTGTCATTTTGCCGCGCCGGACGACTGCCCGCTTTCGCGCCCGGTATTGGACAGGCAGCGCGGTTATTATCTGGCGCCGATGCATCGCGGATACCGCCTGACGACCGGCGATGAGTTTGCGGCGATGGATGCGCCGCCAAACTTCTCGCAACTTCGCGCCTGCGAACAATCGGCAAGGCAGATAACCAAAATGGGCGATGCGCTGGACAAAACCCCGTGGCTCGGCAGCCGCCCGACTTTGCCGGACAGTTTGCCGATGATAGGCGAAGCGGCGGGGCATAAAGGGTTGTGGTTTAACTTCGGTCATCAGCACATTGGCTTGTCTTCGGCGCCGGGCAGCGCGCTTTTGCTTTCGGCATTGATGAATGACAAACCGCCGCCGATGAATCCCGCGCCGTTTTGCCCGTCAAGGTTTTAGCAGTGTTTCGGGCTTTGCGCGGGTTAGTTTGGCTTTTGGCTGCCTTTGCATGACTCTCCGCTCCATTGATTTGGCATTAATTAAGGCGCGGACGACTCGTGCAAGGACTAATTCGGCTTTTGCAAAGGCGCAAAAATCAAAAATTAGTGTTTGCACGACTCGTGCAAGGGTTAGCAAAGCAAAAATTAGTGCTTGCAAATCTTTTGCAAAGGCGCAAAAATCAAAAATTAGTGCTTGCAAGACCTTTGCAAAGGCAAAAAAATCAAAAATTAGTGTTTGCAAGACCTTTGCAAAGGCGTGAAAATGAAAAATTAGTGCTTGCAAATGAAAAATTAGTGCTTGCAAAAGAAAAAACAACCTTATCAAAAGCCCGCCGCCGCCGCAAAAAACGCCGCCGATGCCGTGTTTTCGGGCGATTCTGGCGAATCTTGTGCTATACTGCTTCCATCTCTAACACGAGACGCCCGCTTGTCGGGTTGTCGTGGAATAAAATACGCCCGCAAGGGCGAAACAAGCGAAATCATGCGTCTGCGTGTTAGAGAACAGCCCGGCGTGTGTTTGTCAATGCGTTGGGGTTTGTTTGATAACTTCATACGGAGGTGCATGGCAATGAAAAAAACGATATTGATAGTGCTTGCTTTGGCGGGCTTTGCGGTGCAAAACGGCGCGGCGGACGGCGGCGGCTTTGCCGACTTCCGCAAACAACAACAGGCGCGGCTTTTGGCGGCGATTGACAACTCGCTGG
>JBPCWZ010000123.1:0-17876 GCA_051009015.1 Gammaproteobacteria bacterium
TTTGCCGATAACGGGATTATGCAAAGGTCTAACCCGTGCGCCGTGCGCCGTGCGCCGTGCGCCGTGCGATGATAAACGACAAGTTAAACATGTTCAAAAGCATCGCCAAACATCATAACACAAAAAACCCCCGTTTTGCCAAACGCGCCAAAAAAATCCGCCACCGCGCAAGTTTGACAACTGCCGCCGATTATTGCGGCGGATGAAAGTCGGGCGGGGTTTTCGGGGGTTTTGTCTTGCCGGTGCGGATGAGGAAGTCGCCGAAGTGCTCGCCTTTTTGGCGCGCTTTGGCATAATCGTCCAAAAGCGGCGTCAGGGTTTTGAGTATGCCGGCTTCGTCCAAATTGCCGGCGGCAAAAGCCGACAGACGGTCGCCGCTGAACGATGCGCCCAGATACAAGTTATAGCGCCCGGGCGATTTGCCGACCAAGCCAATCTCCGCCAGATACGGGCGGGCGCAGCCATTCGGGCAGCCGGTCATTCTTATCGTTATCGCGCTTTTTTCCAAGCCGCGCCGTGCCATTTCCGCTTCCAGTTTGCCTATCAACCCGGGCAGATACCGCTCCGACTCCGCCATCGCCAAAGGGCAAGTCGGCAGGGCAACGCAAGCCATGGAATGCTGGCGCAAAACGGATATGCCGGATATGCCGTTTTTGTCGTCATCCGCCGCGCTTGTCAAGTTTGCCATCGTGCCGCGCCGGGCAAAAACCGCCGCCACGCGTTTCTTGTCTTCGTCTTTGATATTGACAAGCATCAGGTTTTGGTTTGGCGTTATCTGAAAACCGCAAACATTCATCGCCGCCGTCTCGCGCAAGCAATCGCGCAATGCGCCATCGCCAATCCTGCCGTTTTCCACAAACAAAGTCAGCGACCATTTGCCGCTTTGCCCGCAATGCCAGCCCAAACTTTCATTGCGCCCGCGCCAAACAACTTTGCGCGGCTTTTGCAAAACAAAACCGGCGCGCTTTTGCAACTCCTCCCGCGCCCAATCCGCCCCGTATTTGGCGATGGTGTATTTCCATCTTGACCGGCGGCGGTCGCTGCGGTTGCCATAATCGCGCTGAATAGCCGCAATATGCCATGCGACATCGGCAGCCATCTGCGGCGGGCAAAAGCCGATGCCGTCGCCAAGGCGCGGAAATGCCGTCTTGTCGCCCTGCGCCATTCCCAATCCGCCGCCGGTCAAAACATTAAAACCCGCCAGCACACCGCCATCATTATCATCGGCAACGGCGACAAAACCAATATCCTGCGACCACACATCAACATCATTAACCGGCGGCACGGCAATGGCAATCTTAAACTTTCGCGGCAGATAAGTTTTGCCATAAAGCGGCTCAACTTCTTCGCCGCCGCTGGCGACTTTCTCCTCGCCCAGCCATATCTCAAAATACGCGCGGCTTTGCGGCAGTAGTTTTTTGCTAATATCCGCCGCCATTTGCCCGGCGGCAGTGTGTAATGGAGAATCGCCAACCGATGCCATTACATTGCGATTAACATCCCCGCAAGCGGCAATAGCATCCAAAAGCCGATGCGCGCATGCCTGCAAAAGCGGGCGCAAGTTGTCTTTCGCTACGCCATGAAACTGCAGCGTTTGCCGGGTTGTCAAACGCAAACTGCCGCTTTCGGATAACTCGCGGGCGGCGGAATCGGCGGCAAGCCATTGCCCCCCGCTTAATAACCCGCCCGGAATACGCAAGCGAATCATAAAAGAATAATCCGGTTCCAGCATTCTTTCGGCGCGGGCGGCGCGGTTATCGCGGTTGTCCTGCTGATAGATGCCATGGAACTTAATAAGCGCGGTATCATTTTCGGCGAATGCGCCGCTGAGTCCGTTTTGCAAGCCTTCGCCGATGCCGCCGCGCAGTTGCCGGCTTTTTGCCTTAATATGCTCCACCGCCGAAGGCGGCGCGTTATCTTTTTTGTCAATAGACATCGCGCCGGTAGCGTTTTTCGCGCTGCAGTGTCGCCAGAGTTTCGGCACCGGCAATATCGGCAAGGGCATTATGGACATCGCGCCCCATTCCCTTGTCGTCGCCGCAAACATAAACACTTGCGCCGTTGTCAATCCACCGCCGCACTTGTTCGGCGTTTTCATAAAGTTTATGCTGCACATAAACCTTGCCGCCGCCGTCGCGCGAAAAAGCCGCCGACAACTTCGCAAGCGGCGCGCCGCCGCCGTTTGCCAAACCGCCCTGCGAAGGCGGCAACCTGCGCAACCATTCGCGCTGATAATAAAAATCCTCGCGCCGCCGCCGCTCGCCGAAAAAAAGCCACGCCTCGCCGCTTTGCGACATTTCCTCGCGCTCTTCCATAAAAGCCCGAAAAGGCGCAACACCGGCACCCGCGCCAATCATAATAATAGGAGTATTGGCATCCTGCGGCGGGCGGAATGTTTCGTTATCCTGCACAAAAACCCGCACACTATCGCCGGTTGCAAGGGCGGAAAGATAATCACTGCAAACCCCCCGCCGCAAACGCCCGCCGGCATCATAATAAGCGGCATCGGCGACAAGCAAATGCGCCTCGTCTTCCCGCGCCGAAGCAAGGGAATACAAACGCGGCGTCAACCGGCGCAGTGTTTTCATTATTTCAATCCCGCAGTTTTTTGGCGGGGCAATATCATCAAGCACCTCCAAAAGACCGCGCCCATTAATATAGCGCACAATCTTTTGCCGTTCGGCGCAAATGTCATTCAGCCGCCGGTCATTGACAATCGCCGCAAAACGCTGCAGCACCGGCGCGGTCAATCGGCTAATGTCAAGTTTTTGTTCCAGCCATTCCCCGGCGGTCGCAACTTCGCCGTCAATATCGGCTTGCGCATCCGGCTGCAAGCCGAGCCGCTTGCAAACAAGGAGCGCGAGTTTTTTGTCATTATGCGGGGCGATGCCGATGGAATCTCCCGGTTGCGGGCGCAAGTTTGACCCGGCGAGCGACAACTCCAAATGACGGACATTGCGCCCTTCGCCGCTGATTTTGATATTCGCCAAAACTTCGGCGGCAAAAGGCGCATTAATATCAACGCCGCCCGCGGCGATAACGGGCGCATGCAAAGGAGTGTTATTGTTTGCCCCGTTAACAACACTCTTAATAGCGCCGTTTGTTGCGCCGTTGATAACCCCGCCGCCGTTGATAGTTGCGCCTTGTTTGTCGGCGATATCTTCGCGCCATTTGCGGGCGGCGGTTTCATAATCGGCGTCGCATTCGGCAATGTCAAGAATCGGCATCGCGCCGAGTTTTTGCAGATAGTTATGCAAATCCCGGCCGGTTTTGCAAAAATGTTCATAACTGCTGTCGCCGAGTGCCAAAACCGCAAAGCGCAAACCATCAAGGCGCGGCGCGCGGTTGCTTTGCAAAAAAGCCAAAAAAGCGGCGGCGGCATCGGGCGGCTCCCCTTCGCCGTGCGTGCTAACAACGGCAAACAACTTCTTCTCCTTTTTCAGCCGCGCCGTTTTGTAGTTTTCCATGGACATTGCAACGGCGCGCACCCCCCGCTGTTGCAAAAGCCCGACAAGCGCATCGGCGACTTTTTTGCCATTACCGGTTTGCGAGCCATAAAGCACGGCAACATTTTGACTTTCGTCATCGGGCATATCGGCGGCGCCAACGGCGGCAAAAGGCGCAACACCCTCTCCGGCGGCAGCGGAAAAATAACCGCCAAGCCATGCAAGTTGCGCAGGTTTCAACCTGCGGCGCAACTGCTCAACCGTTTGCAAATCTGGCGGATGCAGCATCGGAAATATCGGGAAAGGGAAAAGGCATGTTTGCCAAAGGTTTGGATTCTTCGCCAAAAGCCGCAACCGCGCCGACAATAAAAAGCGCCGGAGAAAAAGCCGCCCCCGCAGTTTTGGCGGCGATGGTATGCAGCATTCCGCAAAAAACCCGCTGAGCGCAAGTAGCACCGGCGCAAACAAGCGCGGCGGGCGTTTGTTTGTCTTTGCCTTGTGCTATCAGGTTTTCGGCAATGGCGGCAACACCCGCCCCCGCCATATAAAAAACCAAAGTGCATTTTTCATCTTCGGCAAGCGAATGCCAAAAAGCCGCACCTTCATCGCCGCGCACGGTAACAAACCGCACACTGCCGGCAATATCCCGTTGCGTCAGCGGGATTTGCGCCGCAGCCGCGCAACCATTAGCGGCGGACACCCCCGGCACGACAACATAAGCAACCCCCGCCTTTCGCAATGCCGCCATTTCTTCCCCCCCGCGCCCGAAAACAAAAGGATCGCCGCCCTTAACTCTGGCGACCTTCGCCCCGCTTTTGGCATGTTGAATCAACAATGCATTAATATCTTCCTGCGAAAAAGCACGCGCCCCGCGGCATTTGCCGACAAATAGTTTTGTCGCATCGCGCCGCGCCAAATCCAAAACCGCCGCCGAAACAAGCCGGTCATAAACAACAACATCCGCCTTTTGCAAAAGCCGGTGTGCGCGAAATGTCATCAAATCGGCATCACCGGGACCCGCCCCGATAAGATAAACCTCGCCGCCGTCATATTCGCCGTCATCATCAACAAACGCCCGAAGTTGCTTTTGCATCCGCGCTTGTGCGCTTGCCACATTACCACCCAAAGCCGCTTCCGCCGCCGGAGAATCAACAGCCGCTTCCCAAAACAACCTTCGCCGCTCAGGCGGCAGAGTATCAGCGACAACATTGCGCCATTCGCCAAACATCTGCGCGAGATAACCAAGTCGCGGCGGCATTTGTTCTTCCAAATGCGCCCGCCACATCCGCGCCAAAACCGGAGAATCCCCGCCGCTGGAAACAGCGGCAACAAAATCCCCCCGCTCGGCAATAGCCGGAAAGATAAAATCACACCGGCGCGGATTATCCACAACATTAACCGGCACCCGCCGCCTTTTTGCCGCAATGACAACCTGCTCATTAACAGCATCATCGCCAACCGCCACAACCGCCGCAGTGCATCCCGCCAAATCCGCGGCAACAAAACACCGATGCCGCACTTCCCCGCCGCTTTTTTCGGCAAGTGTCTGCAACCCCCCGACAATGCGCGGAGCGACAACAACCAAAACCGCCCCGCTGCGCGAAAGTAAAGCCGCCTTGCGTTCGGCAACTTCGCCGCCGCCGACAATCAAAACACGCCGCCGCCGCAAATCAAAGAAAAAGGGAAAATACCGCATAACGGCATAACATTATAAAAGTGATACATAAAAACAGGTTATCCGATTTTGGCATATAGATATTATCACTTTGGCGGTTTAATCCCCGCCGCCGTCATCTTTTTCGCCGTCATTGGCGGATGCGGATGCGGATGCGCGCAACTGCGGAAACAAAATAACATCCCGAATAGAAGGCGAATCACTAAGCAGCATCACAAGCCGGTCAATGCCAACCCCGCCTCCGGCATTGGGCGGCAAGCCGTGCTGCAAAGCGCGAATATAATCGGCATCATAATGCATAGCATCATTATCCCCGCTTTGCCGCAACCGGTTTTGCGCCCGAAAAACATCCGCCTGTGCCTGCGGGTCATTTTGTTCCGAAAAGCCATTAACCAACTCACGCCCGGCGGCAAACAACTCAAAGCGCTCGGCGGTTTTGCCATCCGCCGAAGTTTTCGCCAGCGGCGAAAGCGCGGCGGGATAATCCACAATAAAAGTCGGGCTTATTAATGTATGCTCGGCGCAACGCTCAAACAACGCAAAGCGCAAAACCTCAACATCATCTTCCTGCACAGCATCAACATCAAACTCACCAAGCCGCGCCAGCAAAAACCCTTTATCATCAAGTTGCGCCGCCGTCCATTCCGGTTTTGCCTGCAATATCGCTTGCGCGGGCGAAAGCCGGGCAAAAGGGCGCGAAAAATCCAAAACCCCGCCCTGATAAGCAATCCGCTCACCACCGCAAACAGCAACAACCGCACTATGCAGCATTTCTTCCACCAGCGGGATAAAATCCGCACAAGTTTGATATGCGGCATTAAATTCCAGCATAGTAAATTCCGGATTATGCCGCGTAGAAGTCCCCTCATTCCGAAAAACGCGGTTCATTTCATAAACCTGTTCAAACCCGCCAACCAGCAACCTTTTAAGATGCAATTCCTGCGCGACCCGCAGATAATAATCACAATCCAGCGCATTATATCGGGTAATAAAAGGCCTCGCCGCCGCCCCGCCGGGAATCGGCTGCAGCATCGGCGTTTCCACTTCCAGATACCCGCGCACATCCAAAAACCCCCGCAAATGCCGCAAGAGTTTGGCGCGACAAACAAAAACATCCCGCTCGCGCGGCGAAGACATCAGCGAAAGATACCGCCGCCGATAGCGCATTTCGGTATCGCTAACGCCATGAAACTTTTCCGGCGGCGGCAAAAGCGACTTAGCCAAAACCCGCACGGAAGAAGCCCGAACAGTCAATTCCCCGGTGCGCGTTCTAAACAAAGTCCCGCAAACCCCGACAATATCCCCCAAATCCAACTCACCGGCGGCGGCAAAAGCATCATCGCCAAGCGCATCCTTCCGCAAATAAACCTGCACATCCCCCGAAGCATCCCGCAAAGCCAAAAACCCCGCCTTCCCCATCTCCCGCCGAAAAACAACCCGCCCCGCAACAGCAACAACCCCGTCATTCCCGACACCGTCATTCCCGCCCCTTTCGTCATTCCCGCGAAAGCGGGAATCTCCCGCCGCGACAGCATCATCATCACCACCACCATCAGCACCATCAAAAACCCCCGCCAATTCATCAGCGCAATGCGTCCGCCGAAAGTCATTAGGATAAGCATCCCCCCCCTCGCGCAACAAAGCCAACTTCCCCCGCCGCGCCGCCAACAAATCATCACCCACAACCATCATTTTACCGCCATAACCCGTCATAAGCGAATTAAAGCCCTGTAAGGGCGCCATTGTTTTCGCCAAAGGCGAAAACAATGCATAGCACAGGGCAAAGCGCGCAAGCGCGCCGCCCTGTGTCGGCGGGCATATTGATTAAAGCCCTGTAAGGGCGACCCTTTCCTTTGCAGGGCAAAGCCCGGCAACCCCCCCCGCCCCGACAACAACAAAAAAAACAACAACCAGCCAAAATCACCCCCTAACAACCCCCTCCCCGCCGCAGATTAATGTATAATGACAAAGATAACCCGCACGGAAAGCCGGGCGGCAACGAGGATAAACAAATGACAAAAAGCAAACTTTTGGCGGCGGCATTGGCTGTCGCACTTTGCGCACCGCAAGCGGCTTTTGCCGCCCGTGACGGCGAGGGAATGGAATACACTTCGGCTTCCGAAGGTTTCTACGGCAGCCTCCGCACCTATTACAGCAGCAACGGCGCGGTCAAAGACAACGGCGGCGAGATAACCGCCGATTCTTCCCGTTTGGGCGTTCGCGGCTCATTGGATTTGGGTCATGGCTTGACCGGCTTGTATCGTTACGAGTGGAGCGTTGATGGCGAAAACGGCGATGCGGTTGGCAACACCCGTTTGTCGTATGTCGGTTTGCGCGGCGGTTTCGGCGAGTTCCAAGTCGGTTCCCTGTGGGAAAACGACTACAACTGGGTCACCGCGGCAACCGATGTCGCCACAACCGGCTCCGGCAACTTCGCCCCGCACTTCCGCCGCAAAAACCAGTTCCAATACTCCCTGCCCGATGTCAATGGCTTTCAGGCGTCTTTCCGTTTTGGAATGGACGGCGAAGGCAAGAATGACGGCGATGTGGAAACTGCTACCGGAATGGCGATGGCTGTGAGAATCACCACTGCGGGTATGGAACACGACGCAGTGAACCTTACCGGCTTCGGCGGTGATGTTAACATTTCCGTCTCAGCCATTCCCCCCCTGTTTAATGCGGCTCCCACTACCACTCTGTCGTTCCGCGGCGCTGAGGTAAAAGGTTCCCAAGCCGTTGATGAATGGGCGATTGCTGCCAAATACAGCACGCACGGCTTCACTTTCGGCGGCGCCTACGAGGTTGCGCCGGATAAGCGCGGTTATCGCGTCCCGGCGGATTTGTCGGCACTTGCGACGAATCCCACAGAGGAAGGATTGTCTGTTTTCGTCAACATAGAAGATAATAGGGACCAATTAATCGCCCGCAACGGTACCGAGTTGAGGAAACAATTGGAAGTTATTGACCAAGACCAAAGATTCTGGGCGTTTCGCATCGGCTATGGTCATGACAACTGGGGCGTAAATGCCTGGTATGGCATACACAACACATCCGAGCGTGGCATTGTTGCCGCCGATGTCAACAATGGCGCCGCCGCCGCCAGAGGGTATAAGCCCGATGACACGACGATATACTCCATCGCCGGAAACATAGACATGGGCAAGGTAGCCATTGTCGGCATCTACGAGCAGAAGGAAAACCAGTGGAAGCAAGAGGACAATGTCTTCCTGCTGAATGCCGATTACAAGTTCACCAGCCGTTCCAAGGCATACATTGCCTACATAGCCAACGATTTCCAAACCAACCCCAACAAGGACGACGAAGTCCGCATCGGCTTAAGAATGGATTTCTAACCACCCGCGCCCAAAAAGCGCAACCCAAAAAAAGCCCGGCACCCGCCGGGCTTTTTTTATGCCACCATCCCCTTCGTCATTCCCGCGAAAGCGGGAATCCAAACGCCGCCGCATCAGCGGCGGCACTACGCGAATTGCAGGTGTGGGCGGGCTAACCTCCCCATCATTCCCGCCCCCCAACAACAAAAAAACAACAGCCAGCCACAATTACCCTTAAAAAACCCATCCCCGCTGCAGATTAGTGTATAATGATACTTAATGTATAATGATACAGATAAACCGCTCCGGAACAGCCGGGCGGCAACGAGGATAAACACAATGACAAAAAGCAAACTTTTGGCGGCGGCATTGGCTGTCGCACTCTGCGCACCGCAAGCGGCTTTTGCCGCCCGTGACGGCGAGGGCATGGAATACACTTCGGCTTCCGAAGGTTTCTACGGCAGCATTCGCACCTACTACAGTAGCAACACCGGCGACACAAACAACGGCGGGCAGATAACCGCCGATTCTTCCCGTTTGGGCGTTCGCGGCTCGCTGGATTTGGGCCATGGCTTGACCGGCTTGTATCGCTACGAGTGGAGCATAGACGGCGAAAACGGCGACCCGGTTGGCAACACCCGTTTGTCGTATGTCGGCTTGCGCGGCGGTTTCGGCGAGTTTCAAGCCGGTTCCCTGTGGGAAAACGACTACAACTGGGTCACCGCGGCGACCGACATAGCGACAACCGGCTCCGGCAACTTCGCCCCGCACTTCCGCCGCAAAAATCAGTTCCAATACACGACGCCGGATGTCAATGGCTTTCAGGCGTCTTTCCGTTTTGGCATGGACGGCGCGAGCGAGAATGGCGGTGCCATAAATGCGAGCGGGTCGTTGGGGCTTTCGGAGCTTTCGGCGGGCAGTGCCACATTGACTCTTAGCGGTTTCGGCGGCACATACGGAGTTCCGATTACCAGTAATATGCATCACACGGATATTGCGGCTTTGATTCCCGGCGAACCTGCTACTGTCGGCGATGCTGAACGATTGACATATAGTGTCAACGCCGCCTCCAAAGGTTCCGAAACCGTTGATGAGTGGGCGCTTGCCGGCAAATACAGCACGCACGGCTTCACTTTCGGCGCCGCCTATGAGGTTGCTCCGGACCGGCGCGGTTATCAAACGCCGGTAGAGTCGGTAAATGTGGTGGCGGATCCATCTCGGGCAAATGTGTCGGCTTACATCATAGCCGCGACTGATGGCTTCACGGTGGCTTCGGTGGATGAAGACCACACTTTCTGGGCGTTTCGCTTCGGCTATGGTCAGGACAACTGGGGCGTAAATGCTTGGTATGGCAAACACAACACTGCCGACCGTGGCACTCCCACCAATGTGGCGGCACAACAAGGCGGTGAAAGCATCGCCGTCTTTAATGCGCGCCGCATTGCCGCACTTCGCAAAGGGCTCAAGCCGGACGACACAACGGTTTTCTCCATCGCCGGAAATATTGACATGGGCAAAATCGCCCTTGTCGCCATCTACGAGCAGCAGGAAAACTTGTGGGCGCAAGAGGACAATGTCTTCCTGCTGAATGCGGATTACAAGTTCACCAGCCGTTCCAAGGCATACATCGCCTACATAGCCAACGATTTCCAAACCAACCCCAACAAGGATGACGAAGTCCGCATCGGCTTGCGAATGGATTTCTAACCACCGCAAAACCAAGCGCCAAAAGCGCAAAAAAAGCCCGGCACCCGCCGGGCTTTTCTTATCCGTCATTCCCGCAACAAAAGCGGTAAATATGCGAAAAAAACAACAGGGCGTAATTAAAGGGTTGTAATAAAAGCATAAAGGCGGGGGCGATGGGGTATTATGTGTTGATACCCGCCGAAAAGCGCGGGCAAACAACAAGGAAACAAAGATGAAAAAGAAACTTCTGACTACGCTTCTGGCGGCGGTGCTTTGCACTCCGCAGGTTGCGTTCGCCGCTCGCGATGGCGAGGGCATGGAATACACTTCGGCTTCCGAAGGGTTCTACGGCAGCATTCGCACGATGTATACGAGCAAAGCGGGCGCGGACAAAACCAACGGCGGCAAGATTCAAGCGGATGGTTCCCGTTTGGGCGTTCGCGGCACGCTGGATTTGGGCCATGGCTTGACCGGCTTGTATCGCTACGAGTGGAGCGTATCCGGCGACAACGGCTCGGCGATTGGCAATACCCGCCTTTCGTATGTCGGCTTGCGCGGCTCATGGGGCGAGTTCCAAGTCGGTTCCCATTGGGAAAACGATTACAACTGGGTCACGGCGGCAACTGATGTTGCCACGACCGGCTCCGGTAATTTCGCACCGCACTTCCGCCGCAAAAACTCATTCCAATACGCCACGCCGGATATAAACGGCTTTCAAGGTTCATTCCGCTTTGGTTTGGATGGCAACGCCAAGACGGACGGCGGTCCGGCGCCGATTGAGGCGGTTAGCGTGAGGGTGAGTGTGGGTGTTGTGAATAACGATGTACCGGTAAATGTGTTAGCCGCAACTGCCCCTTCCGAGAATGTTGACGAATGGGCGATTGCTGCCAAATACAGCACCCACGGCTTCACTTTCGGCGGCGCTTATGAAGTTAGACCGGATGCCTTGCGTAGTCAAGTTTTGACTGCTTCTGGTGTTGCGACTAATGCTGGTGTAGTTACTATTACTCCCTCAGACGGCAAAGCCGAAGATGCCACTTTCTGGGCGCTTCGCATGGGCTATGGTCAGGACAACTGGTCGGTGAATGGTTGGTATGGCGAGCATAACACCAGCGACTTGAAAGGTCAGGTTCGCGCCGGGGCTGCGATTGCGGATGTCACCCAGCAAGACACGAAAATCTTTTCGGTTGCCGGAAACATTGACCTGGGCAAGTTTGCGGTTGTCGGCATCTTTGAAACGAATGAAAATCCGGCGGCGGAGGAAGATTCCGTATTCATCGCCAATGTGGATTACAAATTCACCAGCCGCTCAAAGGCATACCTCGCCTACATAGCCAACGACTTTGATTCCAGCCCCAACAAGGCGGACGAAGTTCGCGTAGGCTTGCGCATGGACTTCTAACCAAAGTCAAAAAAGCACCCCGGCGGAAAAGCGCAAAAGCGCCCCGCCCCAAAAAGCCCGGCAAAAAAAGCCGGGCTTTTTTTATGAGTAATCCCCCATAATCGTCATTCCCCCCTTCGTCATTCCCGCGAAAGCGGGAATCCAACGCGCCGCAAAGCGGCGCCCAATAACGAGTGCGCTAAAACGCGCCCTAAACATTTTGCCAAATGCGGCGGCAAAGCCGCCGTTTGCGCTCCCGCGCAAATAGCCATTTGCCAAAGAAATGGATTCCCGCTTTCGCGGGAATGACGGTTATAACGCGCCGCTTTCGCGGCGATGGATTCCTGCCTTCGCAGGAATGACGGTTGACAATCGCAAATTTTTATGGCATAATAGCAAGCAAGGCATTTTTACGCAAAAGGAGGTGACCAATGCCAACAAAAACAAAAGGCAGGGCGGGAATAACAACCGACCCCTGGCGCCGCAAAGGCGAGTGGGAGCACAAGTATCCCAAAATGTCCAATTGGCGGGAGACGGGACCGTTCCGCAAAAACGCCGCCATCGCATGGGAAAACGAACAAGGCGAGCGCGGCTACGAAACATCAAACGGCGGCGACGACCAGCGCAACCCGCGCGCCACGCGGTACGGTTACCAGTTTGATTTTTAACCGGTGCGAAAAGGACGGCGAAAAGCCGTCCTTTTTGTTTTGGCGCACGAGCAGGCAAACCGATGAAACACAAAACCGGCAAAAATCCCAACGCCCTTTATCAATATCGCCCGTCATCCATGTGGGCGCTTGATAACTTGTTTTGCGGCGTTATCTACTTTCGCTCGCCCCGCGAGTTTAATGACCCTTACGATTGCCGGACGCCGCCTGTCTTGCGCGATTTGACCGACAAGCAATTGGCTTTTTTGCGCCGGACAAACCCGAAAATTTGGGGCATCCCCGCCGATAACGATTTTGTGCCGAAAGGCAAGTTCATCGCCAAAGTCAATAAAGAACTGCGGCGGCGGCACAAAAGAGTCACCGAAAAATGCGGGGTTGCCTGTTTTTCCAGACGCAACGACAACTTGCTTATGTGGTCGCATTACGCCGGTGGCGGCAGGGGGTTTTGCCTTGAGTTTTATGACGGCAACCCCGCCCTGAACTTGGGATATGATGTCAAATACCGGAAGCAGTTTCCGGTTGCTTACGGCTATATTAAGGCATTGGCGGAAGGGCGGGAAACTTCGCAATACACGGAGTTATTGCTCACGCACAAATATCGGGAGTGGGAATACGAGGAAGAAGTGCGGATGTTTCGGGGCAAATCCGGCAAACTGGCTTATCCCTTCGAGTCGCTCAAAGCCGTCTATCTCGGCACCGAAGCGACGGATTGCACCAAAGCGCTCATTCGCGCTATCGCCGGAGAGAAATATCCGCATGTCGCATTGAAAGAATGCCGACTTAGTGAAGATGAATGCCGGGTGGAGTTTGATGATATGCGCTAATTGCCGGTTTTTGGCAATGATAAAAGCGGGCGGGGTATATTATAATTAGCCGATGGCTTCCGCCCCGCAGTTTGTTCGCGAGTATCCTAATCTGGCTTCGGCTTCGCTGGGGGCGGAGGTTGTTGCTGTTAGTGATGATTTTTTTGCCGCGGCTTCGCGGATGCTTGCCGATAGCGCGCCGGTTTTTATCGCCGACAAATATGACGCCCATGGCAAATGGATGGACGGCTGGGAAACCCGCCGCAGCCGCAGCGGAAAGAATGATTGGTGTGTTGTGCGCCTTGCCGCAAACACCCGCATTTGCGGCTTGCTTGTGGATACGCGGCATTTTACCGGCAACTATCCGCAGGCGGCTGGCGTGGATTTTTGTTCCGACCCCGGCGAGATGAAACCGGGCAAAAACTCCACATGGCTGCCGCTTTTGGTAAAAGAAAAACTCGGTCCCGACGGCAGTCATTATTTTTCCGCGCGCGATTTTGTCTTGCAGCCGCATCGCGTCCGCTATTTGCGCCTGAACATATATCCAAACGGCGGCATCGCCCGCTTTCGGGTTTTTGGCGAAGCGCAGGATGCCCCGCCGCAAAACGAAAACGGCGAATGGGAAGTGTCGTCATTGCTTTGCGGCGGGCGGGTTGTGGATTGGAATAACTCGCACTTTGGCGAGCCGTGGGTGATATTGAAACCCGACCGCGCCAAATCCATGCAGGACGGCTGGGAAACCCGCCGCCGCCGCGAAGGCGAATATGACTGGCTTTTGATGCGCCTGCCGCGACCGGCGATTGTCCGCGGCATAGAAGTGGATACCGCCTACTTCAAGGGCAACTTTCCCGATTCCTGTTCTTTGGAAGCGGGCTATGTCATCCCGCCCTCGCGCAAATGGCAAAACTTTTTGGCAAAAGCGAGCAATGCCATCCCGCCGCCGAGCAAATGGAAGAAGTTTTTTCCGCAACCGGATGACGGCAAAACCCCCTCATACAAATGGAAAACGCTTTTGCCGAAAACACCGCTGAGCGCACACAAGCGGCATTTTTATGCCGATGAAGTTTGCCCTTTGCCGCCGGTGGAAATGGTGCGCTTGCGCATCTATCCCGATGGCGGCGTTAGCAGATTGCGCTTGTTTGGCGATTTTGCCAAACAATGACGGCAACTATCATCCGCGCCGGATTGTTTGACGGCGCATCCGGCCTTTGTCATTCTTTCGCGCCTTTTGGCAAAGTTGTCGCCATTGGCGCGCGCCCGATGATTATCAACAACGGCTATGCCCGCAAACATCGCGCCCTTGCCGTCATAGATGCGGCGGCGGACGGCAAAAGCCGGATGCATCTTTTTGCGCCAAAACCCCGCATCCCGCCGATACCGATAACAATGATGGAGCGTCATCCGAAAGGCGCGCAGTGTTTTGTGCCTTTGGGTGGCGATGGCTGGCTTGCGCTTGTCGCCGATGATGACGGGGCGGGCGCGCCCGGTGCCTTGTCCGCTTTTGGCGTTTGTGGCGATATCGGCTTGTGTTATGACCGGAATATCTGGCATTTTCCGCTTTTGGCGTTGAGCGGGCAGCATTTTGCCGTTGCCGATAATGGCGATAGCGATGATTTGCAGGAGCATTATTTTGACACTATCCGCTGGCTGATGCATAGCGGCGGCGGCGCGGCAAAAGATAAAGTTTGGCAAACAATGGAAGAACTTGGCGAAAACGGGTTTATGGATATGTGCGGCGGCATTGCCGAAGAATCTCCGTGGGTGGCAAAACTGGTTTGGCAAAACCGCGATACTCTGGCAAGCGAAGCCGACCTCGCAACTGCTTTTGCCCTTGTCATATTACAAGCGGATGACGACCGGCAATTGCAACTTATCCGCAATCATCCGCCGCTGGCGACAAAAATCCCCCTTTCGGCGCATTCGGCAAGCGAACAAAATGCCGCCGGTTTGGCAAACCTGCCCGCGCAAGATGACGATATTTTTGCCAAACTCAACGGCGAATATGCCGCCCGCTTTGGCTTTCCTTTTGTTTGCGCTGTCGGCGGACTTTCGGCGGCGGATATCCTCGCCGAAATCCAAAGGCGCACAAACAACACCGCCGCCAATGCCGCCATTTGCGAGCGCGGCGAAGCGCTTTATCAAATCTTCCATATCATCCGCCGCCGCCTGAGCGCATTGCCGCTATGACTATCATCATTACCGATATCGCGGTTTTGCTTTTGCGCTGGTTTCATATCATCGCCGCCATCGCATGGGTCGGCGCGTCTTTCTATTTCATCTGGCTGGAAAACGCCCTGAATCGCGCCGGAAAGCAGCGCGGCGACAATATCGCCGGTCATCTGTGGGCGGTGCATGGCGGCGGCTTTTATTATGTGGAAAAGCACAAAACCGCCCCCCTGCCGCTGCCTTCGCCTTTGCACTGGTTCAAATGGGAAGCATATGCTACATGGTTTTCGGGGATGGCATTGATGGTTGTTGTTTATTATGCCAATGCCCCCGCGATGTTGCTTGCCGAAAATGCGGATATTGGCTCTTTGGCGGCGGCTGCCCTTTCTGTGGCATTTTTCGCCGCCGGTTATGGTTGTTATGCCGCATTGTGCCGCACGGCATTGATAAACAAACCGCTAATGCTGGCTTTCATCGCTTTGGCGCTATTGGCGGCGGCGGCGGAAATGTTATATGCGCTATTTTCGGCGCGGGCGGTGTTTTTGCATATCGGCGCGCTCATCGGCACGATAATGGCGGCGAATGTTTTGATGGTTATCATTCCGGCGCAAAAAAAAGCGGTCGCCGCCGCCGAAAAAGGCGAATCGCCATCGGCGGAAGTTATCGCCGCCGGATTATACGCCGCCCGCCGCTCGCTCCACAACAACTATCTGGCTTTGCCGGTTGTGCTTTTGATGATAGCCGGACATGCGCCGGTGTTATACGACAACCGCGCCGCGACTGCGGTATTGATATTGATGATTCTGGGCTTATTTGCCGCGCGGCATTTTTTCAACTGCAAAAACCGCGGCACAAAAGAATGGAAATGGCTATATCTGGCGGCGGTTTTGATAATGGCGGCGATGGCGGCGGCGGCCTTCAGTTCCGCGGCTTTGACAAGCGCAAAAGGCGCGCCCGACTTCGCCGCCGCCCGTGCGGTGATAACAAAGCATTGTGTGCAGTGTCATTCCGCCGCGCCGGTTTTTGTTGGCATTGCCGTTGCCCCGGGCGGTTTTGTGCTGGATACCGAAGCGCAGATACTCGCCGGACGCGAGTTGATATTCAGCCGCGCCGTGTTATCAAACTCAATGCCGCCGGGCAACATTACCAAAATGACCGATACCGAACGCGCCGCCCTCGCGGCATGGGCGGCAAAAGAAGAATGACGCCAAAAACCGCCCATCGGGCGACATTGGCGCATTTTATCGCCGACCCGGCGGTTTGCGGCGAGCGCGCTTGTGCCTATTACGAAGACGGCTTGCTTGTCGTCGGCACGCGCGGCGAAGTGATAGAAGCGGGCGCGGCAAAGGCGCTTTTGCCAAAATACGCCGCCGTGCCTGTCGTCCGCCACAAAGATGCCATATTACTGCCGGGCTTTGTAGACACGCACATACACTTCCCGCAAGTGGATGTCATCGCCTCTTATGGCGCGGATTTGCTGGATTGGCTGACCAAATACACCTTTCCGGCGGAAGCCGCCTTCGCCCGCCCCGATATCGCCGAAAAAGCCGCGAAGTTTTTCATCAAACAACTGATAGCCAACGGCACGACTTCCGCGCTGGTTTTTGCCACAAGCCACAAGCATAGCGCCGATGCCCTGTTTGCCGAAGCCCGAAAGCGCAAAATGCGCCTTGCCGCCGGAAAAGTGCTAATGAATCGCAACGCCCCCGCCACCCTGCTGGATACCATAAGCAAAGGCAAACAAGACACGCGCCAACTCATCCGCAAATGGCACAACAACGGCAGATTACACTATGCCATCACGCCGCGCTTTGCGCCGACTTCCACACCGGCGCAGTTAAAGGCAGCCGGCGCGTTATTACAAGAGTTTCCGGATGTCCTGCTCCACACGCATCTAAGCGAAAACCGCCGCGAACTGCAATGGGTGCGGTCGCTTTTCCCCGATGCCGCCGATTATCTTGCCGTATACGAAAAGCACGGCTTAGTTTGCGACCGCAGCATCTTCGCCCACGGCATCCACTTATCGGGCGGCGAATGGCGAAGATTGGCAAGGGCGGGGAGCGCATTAGCCCACTGCCCGCTTTCCAACATGTTTCTGGGCAGCGGGCTTTTTGACATAGCCAAAGCCCGCCGTCACAAAATCCGCACAGGTTTGGGCACGGATGTCGGCGGCGGCAATAGTTTCTCAATGTTTCGCGTAATGGAAGAAGCCTACAAAACCGCCCGCCTGCGCGGCAGCGACTTCCCGCCTTTGTCAATGTGGCATGCCGCCACACTGGGCGGCGCACAAGCATTAAGAATGGATTCACATATCGGCAACTTCACCCCCGGCAAAGACGCCGATTTCATAACAATAGACCTGTCATCCCCCCCCCTACTATCCCGCCGCTGGCACCAAACCCAAACCCCGCCCGAAAAACTATTCACCCTGACAATGCTTGCAACCCCCCCCCAAATAAAAGCAACCTACATAATGGGCAAAAAGCAACAATAACCCCAAACCCGTCATTCCCGCGAAGGCAGGGACAGGAATGACAAGAAAAGCGCGAATGACAACAAAAACCCCGCCAAACGCCCCTCTGTGTTTTTTTAGCACAACCCGAAAAAAAATCCGAAAAATTAGCACAAAGCGCATTTTTGTGTTATAATATCGCTGGATTTTGTGAAAACACACCAAAGGAAAAACACACAATGACAAAACAAAAACAAAGCATCGCCC
>JBPCWZ010000124.1:0-11860 GCA_051009015.1 Gammaproteobacteria bacterium
TGTTGCGCCGATGTCCTGTCGGCAAAAGTCAAAGCGCAAAAGCCGCCAATTAAGGCAATGACGGCAAAAGCCGTTTTGCCAAAGGTCTCAGCCGTGCGCCGTGCGCCGTGCGCCGTGCGCCGTGCGCCGTGCGCTGATAAATGACAAATGTCAAACATGCCCGCGAACATGCCAAACATTATAAACCAAAAAAAGCCCGTTTTGTCAAACTCGCCAAAAAAAATCCGCCGCCGTGCAAAAAAACCACCATTCCCGCCCATCTTCGTCATTCCCGCCAAATTCCGTCAAAAAGGCGGCTGTTTTTTTATAACCGGTGCTATAATGCGGGGGCTTTTGTTATTCCACAAAAAACGGGAGAGCGGTTATGAAAAATCAGGCACGGGTTGTTGTTATCGGCGGCGGAGTCGCCGGGGCTTCCACGCTGTATCATCTGGCGAAGAAAGGTTGGAGCGATTGCGTCCTTTTGGAGCGCAACGAACTGACCACCGGGTCAACATGGCACGCCGCCGGGCTGCTGCCGCTTTTCAATATGTCATATTCGGTCGGCTACATCCACAAATACTCGGTGGAGTTCTACAAACGCCTCGCCGAAGAAACCGGCGCCGATACCGGCTTGCGGCAGGTCGGCAATATCCGCCTTGCAATGACGCAGGACCGGATGGACGAATACCGCCAATATGCCGCCGTCGCCGCAACTATCGGCGTGCGGGTGGATTTTCTTACGCCCGAACAGGTGCGGGAGTTGTGGCCCCTTTGCGTTGCCGATGGCTTAATCGGCGCTATTGTGCATCCGGATGACGGCTACATACAACCGTCCGATTTGACATTCGCCCTTGCCAAAGGCGCGCGGCAGTTGGGCGCGGAGATTTATACCAAAACCGCCGCGCTTGCCATCAGCCGCCAAAATGGCAATGGCGAATGGCTGGTCAAAACCGACAAGGGCGATATTGTTTGCGAGCATATTGTCAGCGCCAGCGGCAACTTCGCCCGCCAAACCGGGCGCATGGTCGGCATCAATGTGCCGGTTGTGCCGGTGGAGCATCAATATATCGTCACCGGCGAAATCCCCGAACTGATGGATCGCCGCGCCAAAGGGTTGCCCGAAATGGGCGTTTTGCGCGAGCCGGATGGCTCGTGGTATATGCGCGAAGAACGCGGCGGTTTGATATTGGGACCTTATGAAAAAGGCGCGCCCGCCTGTTACATAAAAGACAAAAAGAGCGGTTTTTATGTTGATGGTCCCGCTACCGATGTATCGCGCGAGTTGTTTGAAGGCGATTTGGAACGGCTGACGCCGCACATAGAGTCCGCCATCCGCCGCGTGCCGTGTTTTGAGAAGGGCGGCGTGAAGGATGTTTATAACGGCGCGATTGCCTACACACCGGACGGCAACCCGATAGTTGGTCCGGCTTGGGATGTGCCGAACTTCTGGCTGAACGAAGGGCATAGTTTTGGCATTACCGCCGCCGGCGGCGCCGGCTGGCAACTGGCGGAATGGATTGTGGAAGGCGAGCCGACCATAGACATGCTCGGCGTGGAACCGCGCCGCTTTGGCGATTATGCGACTCGCGCTTATCTGGTGGGCAAGGGCGAAGAATCATATCGCAATGTTTTTACCATTCACTATCCGGACGAAGAGCGCGAAGACGCCCGGCCTTTGCGCACTGCGCCATGCTATGAACGGCTGAAAGAAAAGGGCGCGGTTTTCGGGCATAAGTTTGGCTGGGAGCGGGCAAACTGGTTTGCGCCGCCGGGGACGGAACAAAAAGATCATTGGTCGTTTCGCCGCTCGCGGTGGTTTGAACATGTCGGCAACGAAGCGATGAATGTCGCTGAAAATGCTGGGGTTTTGGATATGACCGCTTTTGCCAAATGCCGCGTCAAAGGCGCGGGGGCGCGGGCGTTTCTTGCATACTTCTTTGCCGGTAAGTTGCCGAAGACGGACGGCAGGATAGCCCTGTGCTATGCGCTTTCCAAAAGCGGCGGCGTGCATTCCGAATTCACGGCGTATAAGGAAAGTGATGATTCTTATTATCTGGTTTCCGCCGGTGCATGGCAAAGGTTGGACCATGACTATCTCAACAAACATCTGGCGAAGTTTGCCGCCAGCGAAAGCGGCAAAAAAGCCGGTAATGTTGTGTTTGAGAATATTACCAATCAGCGCGGGGTGCTGGTTGTCGCCGGTCCCAAATCGCGCGAGGTAATGGCGAAGGTATCGCCGGGTGATGATTTTTCCCCGGCGGCATTTCCGTGGCTGACCGGCAGATGGGTGGATGTCGGGCTTGCGCCGTGTTTGGCGGTGCGGGTGAATTTTGTCGGCGAACTCGGCTGGGAGTTGCATCATCCGCTGGAATACCAAAACCACATTTTTGACGCGCTGTTTGCCGCCGGTGGCGATGTTCTAAAACCTTTCGGCATTCGGGCGATGGATTCCCTGCGGGTGGAAAAATCTTACAAACTTGTCGGGCAGGAGTTATCCATAGAATACGCCGCCGATGAGTCGGGCGTTTCGCGTTTTGTCGCCGATGACAAGGGCGATTTTCTGGGGCGCGATGGTCTGATGCGCCGCCGCGAAAAAGGAATGAAATGGCAAAGTGTGACTCTGGAAGTCGGCGATGTTGAGGATGCCGACCCGCTTGGCAACAATGCCATTTTTAAGGATGGCAAGATGGTCGGGCGGGCGACAAGCGGCAACTTCGGCTTTCGGTTGAACAAATCGCTGGCTTTGGCGATGGTGCCGCCGGAACTTGCCGAGCAGGGCGAAAAGTTGGAGATTGATGTCCTCGGCGAGCGCAAACCGGCAACAATCATCGGCGAATCGCCTTACGACCCGGACAACAAAATTCTGCGCGGTTAGCGGTTGTCAAGGGCGATTGCCGGAGGGCGGGCGCATCGGCGTTTGCCCTGTGTTGTAGCCGCTGATTGGCGATTGATATTTGACAATTGGCGGTTTATTCTAATGCACAATTTCTGTGGAAAAATCTGTTGATAACTATCGGCATTTGCGCCGCATTCTGCCTTTGGTGCTATTGCGCCATAATTAATCACTGCTTATTTTATCAATAAAATCAATAACTTACATAAACAACTGCAACAAGGCAATATTCCGCGTCAATACCCGCGCCAAATTGTGCATTATTGGCGGCGGTTATAATATTAAAGGTATGAAAAAGACGGCATCCGGTCGGCATTTGTTTGCCGCCCAGACACAAGCGGCGGGGCGGAATTCGGCGCAAAAACCGCCCGCGGACGGCGGTATCATTGCCAAAACCGGCGGCGATGATAATGCCAAAACCGGCGGCATTGCCATCGGCAAGTTTGTGGCGATGGCGCGCGGCGTTGTTGAGGAAAGTTTTGCCCCTTTGTGGCTGGCGGGCGAGGTGGCAAACTTCACATGCGCCGCATCCGGTCATTGGTATTTTGTTTTGCGCGATGAGTCGGGGCAGGCGGATTGTGTGATGCTGACAAGGCAAAATGCGCTGGTCGGCGGCATTTTGACAGACGGCGATGCGGTGGAAGTTTTTGCCCAGCCGACCATTTATCCGCCGCGCGGGCGTTTTCAGTTGGCGGTGCGCTTTTTGCGTCAGACGGGGGCGGGGAGGTTGTATCAGTTGTTTATGGAGCGCAAGCGCGAATGGATGGCGCGGGGATGGTTTGACGACTCGCACAAGAAGACGCCGCCTTTTATGCCCGAATGTGTTGGCGTCATTGGCTCGGAAGCGGGGGCGGCGGTGCGCGATGTTTTTGTCACGCTGGCGAAAAGATTGCCATCGGCGAAAGTCGTTTTATATCCGGCTCCGGCGCAGGGTGCGGATGCGGCGGAAAAGATAGCGGCGGCTTTGGATATGGCAAACAAGCGCGGCGATGTTGATGTTTTGATAGTATGCCGCGGCGGCGGCGGCATTGAAGATTTGTGGGCGTATAACGAAGAAGCGGTGGTATCTGCCATTGTGCGCAGCAAGTTGCCGGTTATCACGGGAATAGGGCATGAGATAGACGAAACTCTCGCCGATTATGCCGCCGACATTCGCGCGGCAACGCCGACAGCGGCGGCGGCAAAGGCGGTTCCGGACGGCGCGGAGTTATTGCGGCGGGTTGGAGGTTTGTCGGATGCGCTTTATGCCGCTATCGGGCGGAAAATGGCGGATAGCGGGCAAAAGTTGGATTGGTGCGCGCGGCAACTTGCCCGGGCATTAAAAGCCAAAGCCGAAAGCGAAACATTATTGGATTTGCGGCGGCAGAATTTACAAGTAGCATTGCGGCGGCGTTTGGATATTGCCAAAGGAAGTTTGCGGGCGGTAAAACTTCGCAAGCCGGATATTGCCAATTATGAAAATAATGCAAAGTCGCGGCAGTCATCTTTGGCAGTCGCATTGCGGCGGCGTTTGGACATTGCCAAAGGAAGTTTGCGGGCGGTCAAACTGCCCAAGCCGGATATTGCCGGTTATGAAAATAATGTGCAGTTGCGGCGGTCGTCTTTGGCGGCGGCGGCGGGTGCTAATGTTGAACGCAAGCGCGAACAATTTGCCGTTGCCGAAGCCCGTTTGGGCGCGCTTAATCCGCACCGCACTTTGGAGCGCGGATATAGCATCACAACAAACGCCGCCGGAAAAGCCATTACCGATGCCCGAACCATAACCCCGGGCGACAAACTAACCATCCAATTCGCCAAAGGCAAAACCCCCGCCACAGCCGGAAAATAAGCCGGCAAATAAAAAAAGGGCAGGGGGGATTATGATAAAAACATTTGACATATCCGTTTGTGTGTAATGCCGGATAGTTGCTTTTATGCGATTTTGATAATGCCCGCGCATTGTGCAGCAATGGCGGAAGGCGGGCGGGTTTGGTTTTTTTCGGGCTATTCGTTTATACTTGACGGCGATGAAGATACATGAGTATCAGGCGAAGAAGATTCTGCGGGCGAATGGCGTTGCCGTGCCGGGCGGCGTTGCTTGTTTGTCGGTGGCGGAAGCGGATGATGCCGTTGGCAAAATTACCGGCGGCGTTTGGGTTGTCAAAGCGCAGATTCACGCGGGCGGGCGCGGCAAAGGCGGCGGAGTCAAGATCGCCAAAAATGCCGATGAAGCAAGGCGCTTTGCGCGCGATATCTTCGGCATGCAACTTATCACGCCGCAAACCGGCGCCGAAGGGCGGCAGGTCAAAAGATTGCTGATAGAAGAAGGCGCGGATATCCGCACCGAGTTATATCTGGCAATGCTGATAGACCGCGCGCGGCAGTTGCCGGTTTTGATGGCATCGGCGGAAGGCGGCACCGACATTGAAGAAGTCGCCGCCGAACAGCCGGACAAAATCCACAAAATATGGCTGCAGCCCGACACTCCGCCGAGCGCCGCCGAAAGCGAAACCATCGCCGCGAAGATTGGCATTCCAAAGTCGGCATATGCCGATGCCGCCGAACTGATGGCAAATGTGGCGCGGGCGTTTTATGAAACCGATGCCTCTTTGGTGGAAGTCAATCCGCTTGTCATTACCGGCGGCGGCAAGTTGCTGGCGCTGGATGCCAAGATGAACTTTGACGACAATGCGCTTTTTCGCCGCCCCGACATTTTGGCATTGCGCGATGCCGACGAAGAAGACCCCGCCGAAGCCGAAGCGGCGAAATATGATTTGTCATACATATCGCTGGACGGCAATATCGGATGCATGGTCAATGGCGCGGGGCTTGCGATGGCGACGATGGATATTATCAAGTTGTGCGGCGGCGAACCGGCGAACTTTCTGGATGTCGGCGGCGGGGCGAGCAAGGAAAAAGTAACGGCGGCGTTTAAGTTGATGCTTGCCAATCCCGGTTTGGCTGCCGTGCTTATCAACATTTTCGGCGGCATTATGCGCTGCGATGTTATCGCCGAAGGCGTTGTCGGCGCGGCGCGGGAGATGAATATCACCGTCCCTTTGGTCGTCCGTCTGGAAGGCACAAATGTCAAAGAAGGCAAACGCATTCTCGCCGATTCCGGATTGGCGATTATCGCGGCGACAACAATGCAAGACGCAGCCGAAAAAGCCGTCCGCGCGGCGGGTGGCTAAGTATTTGGTATAATCGGGCAAAAGGAGATAACGCAGATGACAAATGCGACAGAAGCCGATATCGGCGCGATGAGCGCCGAGGAACTTGACAGTGCCATCGCCCAATTGCGGCGGCGGCAGGAAGAGTTGGCGCCGGTAATCAACGATGCCGAAGATGTGCCTGATTTCAGCACTTCCGGCGATGGCTGGGAAACCGATGCCGCAAACTTGCGCGGCGATATGGAGCGGGTCGGTCTGGACATGTGGATTGGCATTCTGCGCACCGAACAAGCGCGCAAAGTCGCCCGGCGCTAACAATGTCCGACAAGCATCCCGTACCGGCTGACAACAGCGGCGAAGTGGATGCGATTCCGACAGCCGAACGAAAGCCGCCGATTCCTATTGCCCACTGGAGCGGCCCCTTGCCTCCGCCGAGCGTTTTTAATCATTACAACGCCGAGGTTCAGAGTGCCATCATTGGTGCGTTCAAGGCGGAAAACAACCACCGCCACAAAAACCAAAGCAAGCAGGTGGATGCCCAAATCACGCGCGGCAACCGCAGGCAGCATTATTCGTTCATTGTCGTTATGGCATCGCTTGCGGTGTCCGGCGGTTTGGTTTATAGCGGGCGCGATTGGGGCGCGTTCATTATGCTCGGCATCATCCCCGTCGTTGTACCTCAAATTAAAGATATTCTGGAAGCATGGAAAGCGTTTTTTGGTGGCGGCAGAAAAAACGATGATGGCAAGCAACATAACAGCAATGGGCACTCCGATTGATAAAATTTTGGTATAATCGGGCAAAAGGAGATAACGCAAATGGCGGAAACGACAAATACGGCAAACGCCGATATCGGCGCGGCGAATGCCGGGCATCCCGCGCCGGTTGATGGCGGCGGCTTGTCCGAAGGCGCGGGCGGCGATTTGGAAAACCGGCAATATGTCGGCTTTTGGGCGCGGCTCGGCGCGGCTCTTATAGACACCATTGTTGTGCATTTGCCGGTGGGGCTTGTCATGATTTTGCTTATTTACGGGACGGATATAGATGCCATTCCTGCTAATGTATCGGTGCGCGACCTTCCCATTTTTATCGCCCATGGCATTGTGGAAATCGCCTTTTGGCGGTGGAAAGGCGCAACGCCGGGGAAGATGGTGATTGGCGCGAAAATCGTGGATGAAAAAACCGGCGAATTGCCGTCCGTATTCCAGTGCATACGCAGATATGCTATCTTTTTTATTGGTGTGGCGGCACCGGCATTTACATCAAATTTGCTTCCGATATATTCTGCGGTGCTTGCCTCCTGTGTGATGGTTGCTATCAGCAAAAAGAAGCAAGGATTGCATGACGGGTTGGCGGGCACCGTCGTCATCAAAGTGCCGAAAAAGCAACAATGAGCATTCTAATAAACAAAAACACGCGGGTTATTACGCAGGGGATGACCGGCAAGACCGGGCGGTTTCATACCGTCCATTGCCGCGAATATGCCGAAGGCAAAACTTGTTATGTCGCCGGTGTTACGCCCGGCAAGGGCGGCGAGGTTTTTGACGATGTGCCGATATTTAACACCGTGCGCGAAGCCAAAGATGCTACCGGGGCTACGGCATCGGTCATTTATGTTCCGCCGCCGTTTGCGGCAAAGGCGATTGAAGAAGCGGTTGCCGCCGAGTTGGATTTGGTAATATGCATTACCGAAGGCGTGCCGGTGCGCGATATGATTCGCGTCCGCAGCATTATGCGCGATGTCAAAACCGTGCTGGTCGGACCAAACTGCCCGGGCGTCATTACGCCGGATGAGATAAAGACAGGCATTATGCCCGGCTACATACACAAAAAAGGCGGCATCGGCGTTGTGTCGCGTTCCGGCACGCTTACTTATGAAGCGGTGCATCAATTGACGGCGCTGGGTTTGGGGCAATCCACCTGCGTCGGCATCGGCGGCGACCCCGTCAATGGCTTGAAGCATCGCGATGTTTTGGAGTTGTTTGAAAAAGACCGGGACACCATCGCCGCGGTAATGGTCGGCGAGATAGGCGGCAGTGATGAAGAAGAAGCCGCACAATGGGCGCGCGATAATATGACAAAACCGGTTGTCGGTTTTATCGCCGGCATTACCGCCCCGCCGGGAAAAAGAATGGGGCATGCCGGGGCTATCATCTCCGGCGGCAGCGGCGCGGCAAGCGACAAAATAGCGGCATTGGAATCCTGCGGCATTCCGACAACAAAAAATCCGGCGCATATCGGCGCATTATTGCAAAGCGCGCTCAAAGGGTAGAATCGGCAAATGGATTTTCCGGTTGAGTGGTGGCATTGGGTTGTTTTGGGCTGCGCGCTGCTGGCGGCGGATGCGCTGCTTATCAATGTGTATTATCTTATCTGGTTCGGCATCGGCGCGATGATTATCGGGCTGGTGCTGACGATATTCCCGCAGATGTCTTTTGGCGTGCAGTTGATATTGTGGGGCGTTTTGTCGTCATTGTTGCTGGTGCAGTGGCTTTTTTGGCTGCGTCCGGTTTTCAGCCGCAAGCGCGCCGCCGAAGCCCGGTCGTTATTGCCCGGGCAGGCGGGCAGTGTCGTGCATTTCAGCAACGGCGCCGGAGAGTTGCAGTTGCAGCGTCCGGTCGGCGGGCGCGACAGATGGAGTTTTCGTTCCGCAACAAACCATAAGCCGGGCGACAGGGTTGTCGTCGGGGCGGTTGATGCGGAAGGTAATGTCATAACAAAAGAAGAGGAATAAAAAATGCCCGAAGTATTTAACAACCTGCCCGGCTTGCTGCCGGCGGCTGCCATTTTTATCGTTGTTGCCGTGCTGCTTGTCAAGGGCGTGCGCACGGTGTCGCAAGGCGAGGAATGGGTGGTGGAACGCTTTGGCAAATACCTGCGCACTTTGCCGCCGGGCTTGTCGTTCATCAACCCTTTGTTTGACCGCGTGGCATATCGCGTGATAACAAAAGACATTGTGCTGGACATTGACAAGCAGGAAGTCATTACGGCGGATAACGCGGTGATAGCGACAAATGCGGTATCGTTTATCAAAGTTTCCGACCCGGTTTCCTGCGTTTATGGCGTTGTGGATTTTCGCGTGGCGGTGCGCAATCTGGTGCAAACTTCCCTGCGCTCCATCATCGGCGAGATGACACTGGACGAAGCATTGTCATCGCGCGAGCAAATCAAAACCCGCCTGCGCGGAATGGTCGCCGAAGAGATGACAAGTTGGGGCATTACGATGAAGACCGTGGAAATCCAAGACATCCAACCTTCCGCATCCATGCAGCAGGCGATGGAACAGCAAGCGGCGGCGGAGCGCGACCGCAAAGCGATGGTAACAAGAGCGGAAGGCGCGAAGCAATCGGCGATACTGGAAGCCGAAGGGCGGCTGGAATCGGCAAAGCGCGATGCCGAAGCGGAAGTTACTTTGGCGGAAGCATCCAAAACCGCGATATTACTTGTGAAGGAGACGACAAACGACCCGGCTTTGCCGCTGGGTTATCTTTTGGGTCAGCGTTATGTTGATGCGATGAAGGCGATGGCGTCGTCGCAAGGCGGCAAGTTTGTTGTCTTGCCGGCGGATTTGCAAGAAGCGGTGCGCGGCATTTTGGGGCGGCGCGCGGCGTCATAAGAGCGGGTGCCGATATACGAATACCGCTGCACTTCCTGCGGCAATGCCGCATCCGAATTAGAAAAGATAGGCGCGGCGCGGGTTAAGAAATGTCCGGCATGCGGGCGGCGGACTTTCTCCCGATTGGTTTCGGCGGCGGCTTTTCGTCTTAAGGGCGGCGGCTGGTATGAGACCGATTTTAAGAACAAAGGCAAACCGGCGGCAAAAGCCGACAGCGGCGGCAAAGACGGCGACGGCGCAAAAACACCACCGGCAAAAAAAGAAAGCAAAGAAAGCGCAAGCAAGGACAGCCAAAAAAGCCCGGCGGCAAAAAGCAAAAGCCCCGCCAAATAAGCACCTGATAACCAATATCGGTTATGCTTAATGCGCTGGCGATAGCGGGCCCGACAGCCAGCGGCAAGAGCGAAATGGCATATCAGGTTGCCGAAGATATCGGCGGCGAAGTGATAAGCGTTGATGCCGGGGGGGTATATCGGGAGATGGATATCGGCGCGGCAAAACCGCCAAAACAATGGCGGCGGCGCGTGCGTCATCATCTTTTTGATATTCGCAATCCAAACGAAAGTTTTGACGCCGGGGCTTTTTGCCGCCTTGCGGTTGCCGCCGCAACCGACATTGCCGCGCGCGGCAAAAAGCCGATATTGGCGGGCGGGACGATGATGTATTTTTACGCTTTGCATCGGAGAATGCACAACATTCCCCCGGTGCCCGCCGCCGTGCGCGCGCAAGTGGAAGAAGAGATAAAAGCCAAAGGCGCGGCGGCGATGCATAATGCATTGACAAAAGCGGACAGCGAAAGCGCGCAACATATCCAAAAAGGCGACAGCCAGCGGATATGCAGGGCTTTGTCGGTTTTGCGCGCGAGCGGCAAGCGGCTGAGCGAGTGGCAAAAGGCGGCTCGCCCGCCGCCGTTGTTGCGAATGCAAACGGCATTGTTCATTCCGGCGGACAGGGCATTGTTGCGGCGGCACATTGGCAAAAGGTTGCGGCGGATGTTTGCCGATGGTTTGGCGGAAGAGACGCAAGCGGTAATGCAAAAATGGCAACTGCAGCCGAATGCGCAGAGTTTAAGATTGGCGGGTTATCGTCAGGCGGCGGACTTTGCAAGCGGAAAGATGACGGAAGAAGAAATGCATGAGCGCGCTTATTTTGCCACTTGTCAATTGGCAAAGCGTCAGTTGGCAAGGTTGCGCGCATGGCAAAACCCGAACATTGTTTTGGATCCTTTCGCCGCCGATGCGCGCGGGCGGCTTTTGGCTTTTGCCGATAATAACCAAAAGTAAAAACTAAAAATAATGCGGCGGCGGCGGTTTGCCGTCGGCAATCCCCCGAAAAAGCCGGACAAGCGGCGGATGCGAAAGGCAATCCACATTGGGCGCGCCGCGCCGCGCGCGCAAGTCATCTTCGCCGAGTGTGCGTATTTCTATGGAATATCGCGTAAGCGCGGTTTGGTTGGCGATGGAACTATGCAAATGCGCCGACGAAAAGGCTAATAAATCGCCGACATTAATAAGCACCGGCACCGCTTGTTCGTCCGGTTGTTGCAAAGGTTGCGGCGCGGAAGGGTAAGATACTTTTTGCCCGGGCGCGCATTGTTTTCGGGCGGATAAAAAATCATCAAACCGCCACTGCCCGGTAGTATTTTCCAAAGGACGCGACCAATAAGACGGATAAAAGCCCATCGTCCGCTTGCGGGCGAGTTGCCAAACGGGCGCCCACCAATTGATTTGCGCCTGCAAAGCCGCGCCCCAGGTATCGCGATGGGCATTAACCGCGGAGCGAAAGCCGCCGCCGTGTGTTTTCAGCGGCGGGTTTATGCGCAAGCCAAGTGTATCCCAATACATATCGGCGGTCGGCAATCCTATTTCGCGCAATACATCGCCGAAGATGCTTTTGTCATTGTTGAATGTTTTTTGCGCGAGGGCGGCGCGGGCGAGAAACTCCCCGGCATCAAAAGCCCGATGCGCATGGGGAGGATAAGCCGGAGAAAACGCAACGCGGGCGGCTTTTCTGGCGGCGCGCACAAGCCGCCGCATTGTGCGCAAGTTGCCAAAGCGCAACAACTCACCGCCAAAAACACGGCGGCTAACCGGCAGATGCGTCATCGGCGCGGCAACATCGGAAACGGCAATGGTGGCGGTCATAACAAGATGCATATTGTAAAGAAAAAACACCGGCAAACAACATCCGCCGCCGTTTTATCCCTCGGCGGGCGGAAAT
>JBPCWZ010000125.1:0-8377 GCA_051009015.1 Gammaproteobacteria bacterium
TCGCGTTCGCGTTTTTCGCGGTATTTTTGCATTTCGTCCTCGTGGCGCTTGTGCAGCACCTTTTTGTGCAAGGCGTCCATTCCCTTGTCGCCTTTCCAGACATTGCATGTGCGGCATAACAATTGCAGGTTATCGTCAATATCCTGCCCGCCGCGGCTTTTGGCGATGATGTGGTCAAAATCCATTAAGTCCGCTTCTACTTTGCGCTCGCAACCCTCGCATTTGCCGCCTTGTCGCCGGTGCAATATCGGCTTTAACACGCCGTCTTTTGTGCGCTTTGGCAAATCCGTCCGTTGCGGGGCTTTGCGAATATGCCATACTTCATTGGCGGCGGATACCAATGTGCGGTCGTTTTCTTTGCGCAAACGCCCAACAACCAAACTTGCCGCCTGTTCGGACAAATCCACGCCAATCCAATGCCGCCCCAACCGCCCGGCGGCAAGGCAAGTTGTCGCGCAACCGCAAAACGGGTCCAGCACAATATCGCCTTCGTTGCTTGACGCTTTGATAATGCGCTCCAAAAGTGCAAGCGGTTTTTGAGTCGGGTATCCAGTGCGCTCTTTGTCGGTTGAGCCGATATAGGGAATGTCCCAAATATCGCGCATATTGACAATGTTATAAATGCCGCCCTCGTCCTTAAAAAACTCGGCGTTGCCGCCGCCGTAATTAACAATGCCGGGCTTGCGGTTTTTGGATTTGGTGTATGACTTTTCGGGTTGCGGGTTAAACCGCCACTGGTGCGAGCGGGAGTAAAACAAAATAATGTCGTGTTTGCGCCCGAACCATTTTTTGCTGCTGCCGCCGGTGCGGTAGCCCCACACGATTTCATTGCGAAAATTCTCGCCGCCAAAAATGGCATCCATTAAAAGTTTGACGCCGTGCGACATTGTCGGGTCGCAGTGATAATAAATGCTGCCGTGCGGTTTTAATATACGGCGCATTTCCACAAGGCGCGCGCCCATATAAATCAAATATGCTTTCCACGAATCGCCATTGACGGCTGCCAAAGCGTCAATCGCATCAACCGCCGCCGGATATTCCAGCCCAAGCACATAACGCTCGTCAATGTGAATATCCGAAGTTTCCCAAGTATCCTTAAACTCCGCCATCGCCCGCCGCCCGGCGGCTTCCACGGGGTTCGCCCATTGTTTGCCGCTGTTGAAAGGCGGGTCCAAATATATCAAATCCACGCTGTCGGAGTTCATCCCCCGCAAAACCGGCAAGTTGTCGCCGGTGAATATCACCCGGGGCGATTCTTGCAGAAAATGTTGCGTCGTCGTTGCCATGGTTGTGCCAGCACGGCGTCAAACCAACACAACTCCCGCCGCGCTGAGGAAGTCGGGCTGGCTTCAACTCACAAGGCTGTGAATTTCCAACTTATTCCCATAGCCAGCCGGAAAACCGACAGGCAGGTATTATATTAAGTAGGCAACCCGACGGACGGGTTGCCTTATGAGTTGAAGCACTGACGATTATACCAAAAAAACCCGCGGCGGTAACAACAGCGCCAATTCTTCGCCGCCGCCTGAATTGATGAATTCGGCAAAAGGAGATTCCCGCCTTCGCGGGAATGACGGGATTCGGGGTTTGGATTCCCGCGAAATTTATCCCTGCGAAGGCAGGGACGGGAATGACGGGGAGGGGGTTATGGAGTTATGGGGTTATGAAGTTTTTTATCAGGCGTTCGCCGGGGGTGGCGCTTTTTTCGGGGTGGAATTGGCTGGCGAATATGTTTTGTTTGGCGCTTATCGCCGTTATGGTTGTGCCGTGTTTTGTTGTTGCCGCGGTGTTTTCGTCCGGGGCGGCGTAATAGGAATGGATGAAATAAAAGCGCGCGCCGTCCGTTATGCCGTTTAGCATCGGGTGTTGCGGCTTTGTTATCATTGTTGTGTTCCAGCCGATATGCGGGATTTTGGTTGCGCCGTTTGACATATTATCCGGCAGTTCCCCCGATGACTTTTGCGGCAACTTGCGGATGCGTCCGGCAAAAATACCCAGCCCCGGCAACTCTCCTTCTTCGCTGCTTTCATAAAGCATCTGCATTCCCGCGCATATCCCCCAAAAAGGTTTTGTCGCCGCCGCCGTCAGCAGGACTTCGCGCAAACCGCGTTTTGTTATCGCGCGCATGCATGCGTCAAAATGACCATCGCCGGGCAGGATGACTTTGTCCGCCCGCGCCAGCGTTTCGGCGTCATTTGCCAAAACGATTTTGGCATCCGCCGCCGCCCGCCGCAAAGCGCCGACAACCGAATGCAAGTTGCCAACGCCAAAATCGGCAACCGCAATAACTTGCGCCGCCATCGTTTTCCTATAATGCTTTTTTGGTTGATGGCAGCCCGCCGCCGCCGCGCAAACAAACCGCCGCGCCGAGCGCAAGCCCGAATGCCTTGAATATCGCCTCCGCCTGATGATGCGCATTGACGCCGCGCAACAGGTCAATGTGCAAAACCACCCGCGCATTGTCGGCGAATGATTTGAAAAACTCGCGCAGCAAATCGGCATCCAGCCCGCCTATCTCTTCGCGGCTGAATGCGGCGTTGAATGTCAAAGCCGAACGCCCGCAAATATCCACAACAACCCGCGCCAGCGATTCGTCCAGCGGCGCGTAGGCATAGCCAAAACGGCGAATGCCGCGCTTGTCGCCCAGCGCTTCGGCAAAAGCCCCGCCCAGCACAATGCCGCAATCTTCTATTGTGTGATGGGCGTCTATTTGCATGTCGCCTTTGGCGGCGAGGGTGATGTCCAAACCGCCGTGCAGTGCCGTTTGCGAAAGCATGTGGTCAAAAAACGCCGCGCCGGTGCGAATGTCGGCTTTGCCATCGCCGTCAAGGCACAACTCGGCGCGAATGTCGGTTTCCGCCGTCTTTCTTTGTGTTTTGGCGCGGCGGGGGGTGTTGGTTTTGTTCATCGCTGCATCTCCTTGTAAGTTTGATGAAGGGCAAAAACGCGGGCATCGGGCGGCGCATCATCGGTGCTGTTTTTGATGATATCATCCGCCCGCGCCAATCTTTCCGCCCGCGTCATCTGCGCGGCGAGAATGGCGGCGATTTGTTTGCTGTCCCATCCGCCGCCGGTATTGCGCTTTTTGGCGCGCTTTTCCTGCATTCTGCGCGAGCAATCCACAACCGCCACGCGGCGCATTATTTCCAGCATTATCCCCGTCTCAAAAAGCAGCGGCACAACCGCGATAATGTATGGCGCGCGGCTTTTGGCAATTCTTCTTTTCATCTCGCGGCGAATGCGCGGGTGCAAAACCGCTTCCAGTTTTGCCTTTTGCCTTTCATCGGCAAAAATGCGGCGGCGGATATCGTCCCTGTTCATCACGCCGTTATTATCCGCCGCCCATGCGCCCAAAGCGCGGCGGACGGCAAAAACCGCCGCCTGCCCGGGCATTGTCAAATCGCGGCATATTTCATCGGCATCAACAACTTCCGCGCCTTTTGCGGCAAACAACCCCGCCACCAAACTCTTGCCGCTTGCCAAACCGCCGGTCAAGCCAATGCAAAGGGGTTTGACCTTTTGGCTTTTAGGAGTGTTTGTTTTTGGCATTTTTCCGACACTCCTCATCAACCGCCGATAAAACGCCAATAAGCGCCGGAAATGGCATCGCCGTAAAACAACATCATCGCCGCAGCCAAAGCAATGCAAGGACCGAAAGGCACATAACCGCGCCCGGCGTTTAATGCCTTGCCACGAATTAACTGGCGCAAAACAAACAATATCAAGCCGAAAAACGCGCCGCCGAAAAGAACAAAAGGCAAATCCTGCCATCCTATCCACGCACCGGCGGCGGCGAATAGTTTTTTGTCGCCGCCGCCCAAAGCCGGACGGCGCATGCAAAAAGCCGCCCCTTCCGCCAGCATAAGCATCGCGACATAACCCCCCGCCGCCCCCCAAACTGCATCATCCAATGGCACAAAACGCCCGTCTATGTTTGCCAGCAAGCCCAGCCACAACAGCGGCAGAGTTATCACGTCAGGCAAAATATAACGCGCCATATCGGCAACAGACGCCGCCAATAATCCGCCGGCAAAAGCCGATGCCAATATTGTCGCTTGTATGTTTTCCCACCCGGTGCCAAAACGCACCGCCGCCGCAACGACAATCAGCCCGCCGATAACTTCCACAACCGGATAACGCCAGCCGATGCGCTTTTGGCAGCATGCGCTTTTGCCGCGCAAAAACAAAAACGAAAACAACGGCACAAGATGCCGCGCCGATAGCGGTGTTTTGCAATGCGGGCAAAAAGAGCCGGGCATGCACAACGCCAAAAACGCATTTTCGCCCGCATTCTCGGCATTCGGCAGCCGGTAAGCGGCGACATTGAGAAAACTGCCAAACGCCAAACCGGCGATGAAAAACAAGGCAAGAATCATGTCTGCATCCGACTATACATCGGCAAGTATGATATCACACGCCGTCCTCAGCGCGCCTTCGTCTTCGCTGAACTCCTCCCACACTTCCATAACCATTTTGCTACTGCGGTGCGGTTTGGATATGTTCAAGCCGTCTTTTGTCGGGTCCAAAGAGCGGAATTGAATAATTTTGACGCACAAGGCATGGGCGGACACCCCAAGCAATTCGGCAATTTTGCCAATTTCGTCATTGGCGGGGATGATGTCGTCATCGGACAGGCGGAGGTACAAATCCAAAGCGAGGATTGTGTCTTCGCGGTTCCAGTAGTGCAGGCGGCGTTTCATTGTTTTGTTTCTTTTTCGGTGCAAAACATTAGCATCAAACGGGCAGGTTTGGCAAAAACGGTAAGGCGGGGCGGGGTGTTTATTCCGCCTCGTCAATCCATGCCATTTGTATCGCTTCCAGTGTGCGCTCGTTGGATTTTTGCGGGTCATCGTCAAACCCTTCCAAAGCGCATATCCACGCATGCATGTCCGTATAGCGGACATAGCGCGGGTCGGCAGTCGGATGCGCCTCGCACAATGCGATGGCGATATCCAGAGAATCGCCCCATTTCATCCGTGCGCCTCCTTGGCATGGTTTATTGTGTATTTTGGTATCTCTACCGTCAAATCGGTATCGCCGATAATGCTCTGGCACGAAAGGCGCGATTCCGGTTCTAAGCCCCATGCTTTGTCCAGCAGGTCTTCTTCGTCTTCGTCCGCTTCATTCAGCGAATCCAAACCATCGCGGACGATGACATGACAAGTCGTGCATGCGCATGATTTTTCGCAGGCGTGTTCTATGTCTATCTTGTTGGCGAGCAGCGCATCGCAAACCGAAACGCCCGATGACGCCTGAATCGTCGCGCCGGCGGGGCATAACTCTTCGTGCGGCAAAACGGTAAGAGTCGCCATCACTCAAACAAAAAAAGCCAGCCGTAGCCCAAAACAACCGCCGGTATGGCGGTATAGGCGGTCGCCAAAGCCGATGCCCTCGGCGCCAAACGCAAAGCCGGAAACAGCGCATCGCCGTCGTTGGATATCGCATTGGCAAGTTGCGCCGAAAAGGGCACCGCGCCATTAAGATACAAAGTCGTCACCACAATCTGCGGGCCGCAACCGGGCACAAAACCGACAATCACCGCCATCAAAGGCACGGCATAACGCCATGTATCAAACAGCGATGCCAAATCAAAACCGGCAACGCCCGCCAGCAACTCATAACCGACAAAACCGCACAACACCCAAAAGGTAATAAAGTTTGTCATGTCCGCAACGCGGCGGGCAAGCGGGCGGCATTGGGATATGGACATGCGGATATCCGACAGCGGATTCAACAGCCACATCAAAATGGCAAAAAGCGCCGCGGCAATGCCAAAAGGCGTCACCCAATCCGCGCCGCCAATGCTCCAAACGGCGGCAATATCCACCTGAAAAGCAATAGCCAAAGCGCAAACCGCACCCGGCACAAACAAAAACATCCACAACTTGTAAAAAGGTTCCAGTAGCGGATTTTCTTCAATATCCTCCTCCCGCGCTTCATAATCATCAACGCGCGCGCGCATAAAATCGCGCCCGTGATAACAATCCACCGCATAGCCGAAAGCAATGCCGACGACATAACACAAGCCGAAAATAACAAGCGCATCAAAAGGCGATTTGGCAAGCAGCAAAAAAGCCGCATCGCCCATCGTCGCCGTCAAAACCGCAACAACCCCGCCGAAACTGATATAACCGCGGATATATTGAGTCATTACCACAATAGCCCCGCCGCAGCCGGGAATCGCCCCGAGTGTTGCGGCGATGACAATTTGCCAGCGGGGGTTTTCGCGCAGGATGTCGGATATGCGCCTGCGCCGCACGCGTTCAAAAAGAATCGTGCCGAGCAAAGTCGCGGCGACAAAAACACTTACCTGAAAATACGCATCGGCGAGCGAGCGCAAAACCGCCTCGCGCGTGGCTTCCGCCAGCAAAAGGGCGACGAGCGCCAAACCCGCCAAAGGTTTGGCAACCGTCATATTGGCGGCGATTTGCCCGATGCCGCGCTTGATGACAACCGTATTCATTGGTGCAGGGGCGGATTATAACACAGCGCAGGGTTATAATGGCGGCAAATGGGGGGGATTGTGTATTTTTTGCCGGTGCGCGGGCATTTGGGGCGGGCGGAGTTGATGGCGGCTTTTTCCGCGCAAAACGGCAAAACGGAATTGATAACGGCAAAAACGGCGGCGGATATCAAAGAACAAAATGCGCCAATGGCGGCGGTTGTCGTCATTCTCACTTATGCCGATATGGACATTATTGCGGCGCGGGAGTTGTTGAATGCCCTGCCCGCTTGCGGCGGCGGTGTTTTTTGCCTTGTTGTGCAAGTGCCGGAGGGCGCGCCTTTTTTGCCAAAACTCCGCGAGCGGGCGAATGCGCTGCAAAATGATAAAAATCCGGTTGTAATAATGGAAATGCCCGCCGCCTTGCGGCAATATGACGAAGCGGCGAAAACACTGCGGGAGATGATAAGCGATAATAATAGTGATAACATTAGCGCCGATGACGAAAGCCCCGCAAGTGCATACAATCAAACACCCGAAGCCGCCGTCCGTTCGGCGCATCTGGCGGTAAAGGATTTGTTATGACTAATCAATTGCTATCGCCGGAGTCGGCGGTTGTCGGTTATGTCGGGCTTGGCATAATGGGCTTGCCGGCGGCGCGCAACTTGCTGAAAGCGGGTTATCAAGTTTGCGCATGGGCGCGGCGCAAAGAATCGCTGACGCCGTTTTTGCAAAGCGGCGGGAATGCCAAAGTTGCCGAAGATTTGCCATCTTTGGCGGCGCAATGCGATGCGGTTATTACCAATGTATCCGACACGCCCGATGTGCGCGAGGTTTTGCTCGGCGGCGAAGACGGCGGCGGCATTATAAACGGCATCAAAAGCGGCGCGATAGTCATAGATATGAGCACAATATCCCCGGCGGAAACGACAAAGATGGCGGAATGTTTTGCCGCCAAAGGCGCGACAATGCTGGATGCGCCGGTATCCGGCGGCGAAAAAGGCGCGATAGACGGCACGCTGACTTTTATGGTCGGCGGCGGCGAAGATGCGTTTGCGCGGGCGATGCCGGTTTTTGAGGCAATGGGAAAGACCATAACCCGCATCGGCGAAAGCGGCGCGGGACAAACGGCAAAAGCATGCAACCAAATCATCATCGGCGCGACAATATCCGGCGTTGCCGAAGCATTTGCTCTGGCGCGGGCATCGGGGGCGAATTTATCCAAAATCCGCGCCGCTTTACTGGGCGGTTTTGCCGGCAGCCGCGTTTTGGAATTGCACGGCGAGAGAATGATAAAAGCCGACTACGCCCCCGGCTTCAAAGCGGCACTGCACGACAAAGACATCGGTTTGGCGCTATCGGCTGCATCATCATCAGACATTCGTTTGCCCAGCGCCGAGTTATTCGCCGCCCGCCTGAAACGATTAATCAAAAACGGCGGCGCCGAAAAAGATTCCTCCGCCATAGCCGAAGTGCTTGACGAAGAATAACATTCCCCCCGCCATTCCCGCCAAAGCGGGAATACATAAAACGCCGTCATTCCCGCGCAAGCGGGAATCTCCTAATTGCTATAAGCGAATTCGCAACTCGTATTTTATGGCGTAGCCGTTGCCGGCTGCTATGCCAAATCTGTGTTGGTTTTTGGCGTTGATGTCAAGGGCTATTATCGCATTGCGGTAGGAATCCACTCCGGCGAAAAAGCGGGTTTCGTCGTTTATCGGGCGGATAATGCCAAAGCGGTAGGTGTCCAGGAAAACCGCGCCGTCCTGCTTTGATGGCAGATGCACATAATCCGTGCGCAGTGCATAACCGCCCATATCATAAGTGAAACCCGCCGCCCTGTCGTTGCCGTTGTGCCGCCCCGAAAAGGCAAAGCGGCTTTCGCCGATGCCGATGCCCCGATGGAAAGTATCCGCCATCGCCGCATGCAAAACA
>JBPCWZ010000126.1:0-26545 GCA_051009015.1 Gammaproteobacteria bacterium
CCAAACGCACCGGCAAAACACGCTCCAAAACTTCCGGGTCGGTCGCGCGGGAATTGGTCATGTGTGTTTGCATCGCATCGCCGCCCCCGTTTTCATCCCCGTTTTCACGGGGACAGGCGAGGCAGGCATCGCGGCGGGATTTTGCCAAAACTGCACATTCGGGTGGCGGCTGTATTAAAATGGCGGCATGCGCGATTTTTGCGTCATTTTCAGTTTCTGCTTTTTGGCGGCTTGCGGCGGCGGGGTTAACATCCTGCCCGAACCTTTCACGCGGGAAAGGGCGGACGGCAAAATACCGGTAAGCATTGAACTAATCCGCCGGCAAGTGCGGGCGGAGTTGTCGGGAATGCCCGAAGGCGAGGCGGAAGTCACCCGATGGCAGCACATTGAAGCGGATTATAACGATTGCCGCCTGTTGTCCGGCAAAGCGGAAAAGGCGGCGGAGCAAGTATTTGCCGATTGCATGTCCGAGCGCGGCTATGTGTATATGTACCGAATTGACGCGGAGCAGTTCCATAATGACATTGAGTTTGAGATGGAAAAGAAACACAATGCCCGCATTGCCGCCGAGCGCAAAGCAGAGGAAGACCGCATTGCCGCCGCGCAAAAGGCGGAAGAGGAGCGTATTGCCGCCATACAAAAGGCAGAGGAAAACCGCATTGCTGCCGAGCGCAAAGCAGAAGAGGCGCGCATTGCCGCCGAAAAGAAACGGCAGGAAGAAGCCGAGCGCATCCGCCGACAAAAAGAGTTGGACGATGCTTTGGTTGCGGCAGCGAAAAGCGATGTTGCCGAAGTCAAGCGTCTTATTGACGAAGGGGCGGATGTTAACGCAAAAAGCAGACAAGGCTGGACGGCTTTGCATAGTGCGGCAAGATATGGTCAAACCGAAACTGCAATTGCCCTTGTTAAGGCAGGGGCGAATACTAATGCTAAATATGGCAATTTGATTCCCAATGGTGTGATGCCTTTGCATTTGGCGGTAGAATATAGTCCGACCGAAACCGCGCTTGCCCTTGTCAAAGCGGGGGCGGATATTGATGCAAAAGATAACAATAGCAGAACGCCTTTGCATCAGGCGGCATTTAGAGGAAAAACCGAAACCGTGCTTGCCCTTGTCAAAGCAGGGGCGAATATCGGGGCAGTAGATAAAAGAGGCAAAACACCTTTGCATTTGGCGTCATTGAATGGTTATGCCGAAACCGTGCATGCCCTTATCAAGGCGGGAGCGGATGTTAACGCAGAAACCTACGATTATGAGACGCCTTTGTATTCGGCGTTAACTGAACGCTGGCGTATTTTTAATCGCGGGGAATTGCGTGGTCAAACTGAAACTGCCCTTGTCCTTATCAAAGCGGGGGCGGATGTAGCGGAGGCGGATGTTAATGCAGAAGGTTATTTAGGCAGTGCAGTATGGTATGGTCGTACCGAAATTATATTTGCTCTTGTCAAAGCGGGAGCGGATTTGTTTGTGCGCGCGGATAATGGAGAAACACTGTTAGATACTGCCATAAAAAAGCATGGCAAAGACAGCAAAATCGCGCTTTTTCTGCAGGGCGCGATGGAAAAGCAACGCGAAAAAGACCGGCAACAAGCCGAAGAGAAACGCAAAAAAGACCGACAACAAGCCGACGAATTACTGCGCGAATTGGAATAAATAGGAATCAAACCAATGAAAGGTATTTTTCGCGAGACTCTGAAGGTAATGGCATTTCTTCTATTACTAGGAGGATTCTACTTTTTGGAGTACATTAAAAAGCCCCTGCCGTCCATGCACAGGGCGGCGGCGGGTGGCGATGGTGCCGAAATCATCCGCTTGATTGATGGCGAGGCGAATGTCAATGCCAAAGCCAACGATGACTGGCGTTTTTGGCATAACGATAGCAGAACCGCTCTGCATTTTGCCGTCCGGAAAGGTGAAACCGCCGCCGCCCTCGTCCTTGTCAAAGCGGGAGCGGATATTGAGGCAAAAGATAACAATGACGGGACGCCTTTGCATTATGCGGCATGGTATGGGAATACCAAAACCGCACTTGCCCTTGTCAAAGCGGGAGCGGATATTGAGGCAAAAGATAACAATGGCGGGACACCTTTGCATTGGGCGGCAAGTAGGTTGTATACCGAAACCGCACTTGCCCTTGTTAAAGCGTGCGCAGATATTAATGCAAGAAATAACATTGGTGCAACGCCTTTGCATGTTGCGGCACAGGTGGGTCAAACAGAAACCGCGCATGCACTTGTCAAAGCGGGAGCATCTTTGCTCGCAGAAACAGATGATAATGAAACGCCGTTAGATGTTGCCATAGAAGAGCATGGAAAAGACAGCGTCATCGCGCTTTTTCTGCAGAAAACGATGGTAAAAAAAGGATTAACAAACGAGGAAAAAGCCAAGAAATTGGTGCGCGATTTGGATAAGAGTAGCAACAAAAAACAATGGATAGCGGGTGTTAGATCTCCGCCTACACGGGAATGTCATTAGAAAACCGCCGCTTGCCGTCCCTGTCGCAGGTAAGGCAGTGGTTTTTGCCGTCAATGGCGTTATAACAAATCGCCGCCCATCCGCCGCCGCCCCGTTGTAGAATTGCAAAAGTATGAAGCGGGAAAACGGCGGGAAGCAAAAACAGGCGGCGGGGCAACGGCGGGAAAAGTTGCCGCATTTGCCGGTTGCGGTTGTCGGGAGGCCCAATGCCGGGAAATCCACACTCCTTAATGCGCTCGCCGGACATCGGGCATCCATCGTCTCGCACAAGCCGCAAACAACCCGGGCGGTCGTTCGCTGTCAATGCCGCGGTTTGCCGGTTATCCTTGAAGATACCCCCGGCTGGCAGGCGCGTTATGGCGATTCGTTCAGCCGCACGCTAAATGCCGGTGCCGAACAATCGGCATCCGCCGCCGCCGTTGTTGTTTATGTTGTCGCCGCGCTCAACTGGCACGATGAAGATTTGCAACTTTTGTTGCGGTTGCCGCCGCAATGCCGCATTATTATCGCCGTCAATAAAACCGATTTGCTGGCAAAGCGCGATATGCTGCTGCCGTTTTTTGCCGAAGTTGATGCGATTTGCAAAGCGAATCAACTTTCTCCCTGCGCCATCATCCCCGTCAGCGCGCTCAAAAAACGCGGCTTGCTGCCGTTGCTTGACGAAGTCGCCAAAGTATTACCCGCGGTTGATAATGCCAATGCCAAAACTTTGCCGGATAACAAAAGCAACAAAAGCGGGAATATTAAAAATGCCGAAATTGACGGTAATGACGATGTTGCGTTTTCGTTTGCCGAGATATTGCGGGAGAAGTTGTTTTTGCGGCTGGACGGAGAGTTGCCCTATCGCGCCGCGGTTATCGCCCGCACGATGCCGCGGCGCGGCAAAACTTTGCGCGTCTCCGCCGAAGTGTATGTGGAAAAAGAATCGCAAAAAGCCATCGTCATCGGCGCGGGCGGCGAAGCACTCAAGAAAACCGCAACAGCAGCCCGCCGCCGGATGGAAGAACTCGCCGGTGAAAAGATATTCCTGACGGTGCGGGTGCGCGCCCGCAAATGGCGGCAGGACAGCCGCCTGCTTTCGCAAATGCGCATCGGGGCGTAGCGAAAAAAAGGGAGAAGGATGATGGGCGGTATTTTGCTCGGCATTAATATTGACCATGCGGCAACCGTGCGGCAGGCGCGCGGCACCGCATATCCCGACATACCAGGCATCGCCAAAGAAGCACTTGCCGGCGGCGGCGATTTTATTACCGTGCATTTGCGCGAAGACCGCCGCCACATACAAGATGCCGATTTGCCGCCGCTTGTTGCTTTGGACTGCAATTTGAATTTGGAAATTGCCGCCATCGGGGAGATGGCAAAAACCGCGCTGGCTTTGCGCCCGCGCTGTGTTTGCCTTGTGCCGGAGCGGAGGGCGGAACTGACAACCGAAGGGGGTTTGGATGTTTGCGCGGCGAAGGAAAACTTGCGCGCTTTTTGCCGCCCGCTTGTTGCCGCCGGTATTGAAGTGTCGCTTTTTGTTGATGCCGACATTGCGCAAATAGAAGCGGCGGCGGAAACCGGAGCGGCGGCGGTGGAATTGCATACCGGCAACTTCGCCGAAAACGGCGACATTGCGCCGCTGCAAAAAGCGGCGCAGTGTGCGGCAACTTTGGGATTGAAAGTCAATGCCGGTCATGGTTTGCATTTGCATAATGCCGCCGAAGTTGCGGCATTGCCGCAGGTGTCGGAGATTAATATCGGGCATGCCATTGTCGCCCGGGCGTTGTTTATCGGCATTCGCGCCGCCGTTGCCGAGATGGCGGCGGTGATAAAAAAGGCGCGGTAATGATTTTTGGCGTTGGAATGGATATTGTCGCGATGGCGCGTTTGCGGCGGTTGCTGGCGGCGTATCCGCAAAGGTTGCCGCAAAAGTTGTTGCAAGAGACGGAAAGGCGCGATATGCGCCGGGCGGCAAAACCCTGCGAGTTTATCGCCGGTCGCATCGCCGCCAAAGAAGCGCTGGCAAAGGCGCTTGGCACCGGAATGCGTTTGCCGATGAGTTGGCAAAATGCGGCGGTATCCAGCGGCGGCGGCAAGCCGGTTTTTGTTTTCGCCGATGCGCTGCGGCGTTATCTTGCCGAGCGCAATATCGCCTGTCATCTGAGCATTAGCCATGATGACGGCTATGCCGCCGCTATGGTTGTCGCCGAAGTGATACACTCCTGATATTCCCATACTCCCGATGATGAAAACCGCCGCGCCAAAAAACAACAAGCCAAAAACAGCGGGCGCCGGTTTTGGCGGCAGGTTGATGATAGGCGTGGAAGGTTTGGAAAAGCCCAATGCCGCCGATGCCGAAAGGTTGCGTCATCCCGCCGTTGGCGGCGTTATCTTATTCGCCCGTAACTTTGCCGACGGCGCGCAGTTGCGGCGGCTGACGGCAAATATCCGCCGCGCCGCAAGCCGCAGGATATTAATCGCCGCCGACCAGGAAGGCGGAAGAGTGCAGCGATTTTGCGGCGGCGAGTTTGTACAACTCCCCGCCGCGGCAAAATATGCCGACAGCGCAAAAGCCGAAGCGGGCGGGATGGTAATGGCGGCGCAACTTCTTGCCGCCGGCGTGGATTTCAGTTTTGCGCCGGTGCTTGATGTGCGCGGCAAAAGCAAAGTCATCGGCATGCGCGCTTTTGCCGCCGCGCCGGATGATGTTTTTGATATGGCATCGGCTTTTGCGCGCGGGATGCATCGCGCCGGAATGCATTGTTGCGGCAAGCATTTTCCCGGGCATGGCAATGTCGCCGCCGATTCGCACAAAACCCTGCCGGTTGACGGGCGCGCTTTTGAGGATATCGTCAAATGCGATTTGTTGCCGTTTGCCAAATGGGCGAAGGCAAAAACGCCGTTTGCGCTAATGACCGCGCATATTGTTTATCCAAAATGCGATGTTGCGGCGGCGACTTTTTCTTCTTTCTGGCTGCGGCGGGTGTTGCGGCGGCGGCTGGGTTTTGGCGGTTTGGTTATCAGCGATGATTTGTCCATGGGCGGGGCGAATGTCGGCACTATCGGCGAGCGAATGAATCGCGCGCGGGATGCGGGTTGCGATTTGCTGTTGATATGCGGGCGCGAAGATATTGACAACGCCCTGTCGGCGGCAAAAACAAACAAGACAACCAAAACAAACCCCTGGCTGCAACTTGCGCCGCTGCCGGATGCCGAAGTGCAACTAAACTCGCCCGAATATTATCGCGCATTGAAACAACTGCCGCGATAATCAATGATTATTATGATGGCGATTCACGGGGCGTTGCCCCGTGCTGTGAACAGGACGCCCCTTCAGGGCTATGATAAAAGGAGATTCCCGCTTTCGCGGGAATGACGAGGGGGCGGCGGTTTGTTATAACGCCATTGACGGCAAGCACAAAGTTTTGACCTGCGACAAAAACGGCAAGCGGCGGTTTTGTAATGTCATTCCCGCATAAACGGGAATCTACAAAGCCGCCTTTTGCGCGGGGGCGGATAACTTTCAACCGGCAATAAGGTATATCACGGCAAGAAATCCTGCCCACAATGAAGGGATGACAACAAGCACCCAAATCGCAAAGCGGCGCGTTTTTTGGTATGCCAACAACATCACAGCACCAGCCATAGCGAAATAAGAATACATCGCAAAAGTTTCCACATGCGACGCCACCTGCTGAACCGTCAAACCACTATGGGCGAAAGCCGCGACAAGTCCGCCGTTGATAACGGTGCCAAGTATCAGCCATAAAATAGGCAAAAGTTTTTTCATGGTATTTCTTCTTTGTGTTTTCGTTTTACAATCCCATCGCATTCCGCAAAATGCGCGCGATGTCGCTGTCTTTGCCATACTTTTTTATGGCAATATCTAACGGCGTGTGTCCAGAATTCATAAGTGCAAACAAATCCGCCCTCGCATTAATAAGGGCAATCACAGTTTCGGTGTGACCATTCCATACCGCAATATGCAAAAGCGTTGCGCCATGATTATTTTGCACATCAATAGCCGCGCCTACTTTGATAAGGGCAAGCAAAGTTTCGGTTTGACCTAACTCCGCTGCCACAATCAGAGGTGTCCCGCCATCACTATTTTTTGCCTCAATATTCGCTCCCGCTTTGATAAGAGCAAGGGCGGTTTGGGTGCGACCTGACACTGCCGCAAAATGCAAAGGTGTCCCACCATCGTTATCTTTTGCCCCAATATCAGCCCCCGCTTTGATAAGGACAAGCGCGATTTGGGTTTGCCCAAATACTGCCGCAACATGCAAAGGCGTCCCGCCAGTGCTCTCTTTTGCGTTAACATCTGCCCCGCCGGAAATCAAGCGTTTGACTTCGGCGATATTGCCGACCACTGCCGCTTGATGCAAAGGCGTAAAGCCGTCATTGGCGAAAGCCGACATGCTGATGATGGCGGTGGTAAAAAACACGCCGAGGGCGCGTAGCAGTTTTTTCATGGTGTTTCTCCTTTGTGTGTGAATTGGCATTAACCTGCGGTTAAAAGCCCCGTAAAACCTTAACAACAGCCCATTGCTTATGTCTATCGGCTATCTGAATCGGATATTCGCCGTCGTTAGTTGTCGCCAAAGTATATGCTCCGGCGCGAATAAGGATGCGCGCAACTTCAGCTTTGCCTTGCCATGCCGCAATATGCAAAGGCGTCCAGCCATCTTCATCTTTTGCCTCAATATTCGCCCCTGCATAGATAAGTGCGCGGGCGGCTTTGGTTTCACCATAATATGCTGCCAAATGTAAAAGCGTTCTGTTAAATTTTCCTTTTGCCTCAATATTCGCTCCCGCTCTGACAAGGGCGCGGGCAATTTCGGCATGACCTGACCATGCCGCAAAATACAAAGGCGTCGAGCCCTCTTTATCTTTTGTGTTGACATTCGCCCCCGCTTTAATAAGGGCAAGGACGATTTCGGTATGACCTTTCCATGCCGCAGTATGCAGAGGCGTTGAGCCATTATTATGTTTTGCGTCAATATCCGCTCCCGCTTTGATAAGGACAAGGGCGATTTCGGTTTGACCATGACCTGCCGCATAATCCAAAGGCGTTCCGCCCTTGTTAGATTTAGCATCAATATCCGCCATCGCTTTGACAAGGATACGGGCGGCTTCGGTATGACCTTTCCATGCTGCATAATGCAAAGGCGTCTGACCATATTTATCTTTTATGTTAACATCCGCCCCGCCATTAATTAGGCGCTTGATTTTGGCGATATCAACATTTCCCTCTGAATAAAAAGCATTAGCCAAAGCAGTGGTTTTTTCTTTTTGCCGAAGGGCGGTGCGGCGCTTTTCCTCTTCTTGTAGGCGGGCATTAAGGCGTGCGCGCTCTCTGTTGCCAACTTGCGGGTTTGCGCCCTTTGCTATCAATCGCGCCTCTTCTGCAGTATCACCACTTTGCACCGCCAGAATCAAAGCGCGGTCTAATTCTTGTTGTCGGTGGATACGCTCTTGTTCTTTCCGCCGTTTCTTTTCGGCGGCGATGCGTCTGCGCGTATTTTCGGCAACTTGCGGATTTGCGCCCTGTGCAATCAATCGCGCCTCTTCTGCAGTATAGCCATTTCGCACTGCCGCGATTAAAGCAGTATCCAATGCTTTTTGTCGGCGAATGCGATTTTGCTCTTCCTGCCGCTTCTTTTCGGCGGCGATGCGGTCTTCTTCTGCTTTGCGCTCGGCGGCGATGCGGGCATTGTGTTGCTTTTTCATCTCAAACTCAATGTCATTGTGCAACTGCTCCGCGTCATGCCGGTACATATACACATAGCCGCGCTGTGCCATGCAATCGGCAAACACTTGCTCCACCGCCGGTTTTGCCTTTCGCATTATTAAGCGGCAGGCGTGATAATCGGCTTCTATGCTTTGCCATCGGGCGACTTGCGCCTCGCCTTCGGGGACACCCGACAACTCCGCCCGGACTTCTTGCCGGATTAATTCAATACTTACCGGAATTTTGCCGTCCGCCCTTTCCCGCGTGAAAGAGTCGGGCGTGAGGTCAAGCCCGCCGCCGCAAGCCGCCACAGAAAGCGCGGCGCAAAACAATAACGACCGCGCCGTCATCGCTTAATGATATTCCGCGTAGATAACGCCCTTGCCGCGAAGGCAATGTTGAAAGGAAAGCACTTGGTTTTTGCGGCATTCCTTTGTAGATTCCGTCAGCACTTGCCATTCCTCCGGCGTCATCCCATGCCCGGGATGCACCAACTCGGAGCAGTTATAATCCGCCGTGGCGATGATATGGCACTGCTCGCGCGCGGCGCTTATCTCGTCATCCGTCATTTTATTGACTCGCTCCACTTCGCGCAGTTTCGGCGTCGCCGCTTTTTCGGCGCAACCGCCCGCTATCAGCACAGCGGCGAAAACCGCCAAAACGGCGGCGGGAAAACGATGATAGGGTGTTTTTTGCATTTTTCCTCCTTTGGGATTTGCGCTATTATAATACGACCTCTGCCCGAATTCATCAAACCTTAACGGGCGGGGGACGGGGATGGGGTTTCGGGGCGCAGGCGGGATAATAAACCTGCCGCCGATTCGTGATAGGACATGTATGCGGGGACGACAAATAATATTAATAATGTCGCAAACATCAAGCCGAAACATACCGATATCGCCATCGGTATCAAAAACTGCGCTTGCGTGGAAGTTTCAAACATCAGCGGCGACAAGCCGCCGACCGTCGTCAGAGAAGTCAGCATTACCGCGCGAAAACGGCGGCATGCCGTGTCGGTTATTAATTCATCGCATCCCTTGCCGCCCGGGGTTTTGCGGCGCAAAAGATAATCGCGCACCAGAATAATCGCATCGTTTATTACGATGCCGTTTAGCGTAAAAACGCCAAAAGCCGACAAAATGGACATTTCATAACCCATCAAAGCATGCCCGAATATCGCGCCGATAACCGACAGCGGCGCCGTCAGAATAATCACCAGCGGAAAAGTCCATGATGAAAAAACGGCGGCGAGTATCGTGTATATCAATATCGCGGCGACAAGCAAGCCGAGTTTCATATCGGCGACCGTCTCCCGCTCGTCGGCATTCTTTCCCTCAAAAGACCATTCCACGCCGAAGCGCTCGGTTATCTTCGGCAATATATCCTCGCGCAAAGCGCGCTGCACCTGCTGCGCATCCGTTGCAACAAAATCCACATCGGCGACAACATTGACGCCCAGCCGCGCATTAAAACGCTGCAAAACATCAAAGCCGCGCCGGTTGCTGACATCGGCAACATCGGCAAGGGCGGCATAACCGCCGTTTGGCAAGCGCACGCGAAAAGATGAAAAATCGCGCAAGGTGTCGCCGCTGCTCAGCATCACCCGCAAATCAATTTCATCCACTCCTTCATAAAAAGTTTGCACATGCCTGCCGCTGAATGCATCGCGCAGTTGCGCCGCAATGCCCTCCGCCGTCAGACCCAGGGAATGCCCCAGCGGCGTCAAAGAAAAAACCGCCTGCTTTTTGCCAAAAGCCATGTCATCGCGCGGCTGCGACAAGCCGGGAAGTTTTGCCATCTCCTCTTGCAGTGCCAAAGACGATTGCTTTAACGCATCGGGCGTTTTGCCGCCGGTCAATCTTACCTGCAAATCCTCGCCCGGCGGTCCGCCCCCCCTTGCACGCACCGAAAACTTCTCCACGCCCGCCGGAGTGCGCACTCTTTCCTGCCATGCGAGCGCAAACTCGCTTGCCAAAATGCGCCGCTCTTCCGAAGGCGACAACTCGGCAAGCACTTCAACAAACTCATCGCCGCTTTGACCGTCGCCCTGGTCGCCGGCATTAAGCGCCTGATACACCGTGTAATAGCGCAGCAAATTTTCTTCTCCCTTAAAACTCGCCTCGGCATCTTGCAAAGCGCGCACTATCTCACCGGCGAATTGTTCAACCTCCGCCCGCGGCGTGCCCGCCACAAAAGCCGCCTGCGCGCGCACATTGTTCAACTCCGCAGCCGGAAAAAAGCGGTATTTGACCGCGCCGCCGACAAACATCGCAACCGATGCGATAAGCAGCGCAAAAGCCGCCGCAACAGTCGCCCCGCGATAACGGATAGCCCGCGCAACCCACCGGCGAAAAACAACCTCCTGAAAATGGTCAATGCCCCGCTCCATCGCCGCGCGCATCTTGCCGGTTTCGCGCTTGCCAATGCGCCGGAAAGAACCCAGCAAATGCCCGGGCAAAACCAAAAAACACTCAAAAACCGAAGCCAGCAAAACGCATATCACCACCAGCGGTATCTCAAAAATAATCGCGCCGATGGGACCGCCGATAAGCAGCAAAGGCATAAACGCTCCGACCGTCGTAAAAGAAGAAGCGACAACAGCGGGCAGCATCTCGCGCGCGCCCATAATCGCCGCCCGCACCGGCGAATCGCCGTTTTTCAATCGGTGCGCGGCATTCTCGCCGACGACAATGGCATCATCAACGACAATTCCCGTGACCATAATAAATGCAAACAATGTCAGCATGTTGATGCTGCCGCCCAAAAAAAACAGCGCCGTCAAGCCGACCATAAAAGACGCCGGAATGCCCGCCGCAACCCAAAAAGCCACGCTCGCGCGCAAAAACAAAAACAAAAACGCCAATACCAAAACCAAACCCTGCAGCAGGTTTTTCAACAACAAATCCATCCGCGATTCAATCGCCAGCCATCGCTCGGAATGGATTGTCAAGCGCATGCTCGGCGGCAGTTTTGCCGCTTCTTTATCCCGCCATTCGCGCACGCGCCTGCCGGTTTCCAAAGCACTGCCGCCCGGCTTTTGGTCTATGCGAAACTCCACCGCCGGTTTGCCATTAAACAATATCGTCTTTTCGTCATCGCCGGGGGCGCGTTCTATGGATGCGATATCGCCCAAGCGATAACTCGCCCCGCCCTGCCCGAGAATCTCCAACTCGCCGATGCCGAGCAAATCCTGCCGCTTTTCCAAAGTGCGCAAAAGCCGCTTGTTGCCCGCACCGCCGACATCGCCCGCCGAAACATCAACATTGCGCCGCCCGATTTGCGCCGCAACATCGCCTATCGTCAAACCCAACTCGCTCAACTGCCGCTGGTCAAAACGCACGCGAATCTCGTCGGTCGGCAAACCGCGCACGCTGACATTGCCGACATCAAGGCGGGCAAGTTTGTCTTCCAACTGCCGCGCCAAAGGTTGAATCTCGCGCGCGCCGTCTCCGGTAAGGGCGATGGAAGAAACATTCTGCCGCACCTCGGCAAAACTAATCTCCGGTGCTTCGGCATCGGACGGCAAACTCGCCGCCGCCCGCTCCAGATAACGGCGCACATCGTCCGCCGCTTTGTCAATGTCGTGCCGGTCGGGAAACTCCAATATCACCGAACCATTGCCGTCGTAGGCGTAAGAATACATTTCCTTGACATCCGGCACGTCGCGCAAACTGTTTTCCAGCGGCGTCAAAACAGAATCATAAACATCCTCCGCCGCCGCCCCGCGCCATGCAACGCGGACTGTCACAACCTGCACCGCAAACTCGGGAAAAAATCGCTTTTCTATGCGCCCGGAAACCGTCAGCCCGCTAAACAGCATAATAACCATCAGCAAATTCGGCGCAATGCGATGCCGGGCAAAAGCGGCGACAAGCCCGCGCATTATTCTATGACCTCAACCTTGGCGCGGTTGGCAAGTTGCGGAAGTTGATTGGCGACAATGCGCGACTCGCCCGTCAGACCCGGGCACGACAAAAGCGCCGCCGTTTCATCGCCGTCCAAGCCCAAACCGGCGCGGCGGCAAAACTCGGCATTCGTCCGCCCGTCTTCGCCGATGCGATAAATGCGGTCGTCGTTATAAATGGCATCAACCGGCACGGCAATAAGATTCTCCTGCGGCGGAAGTTCCAAGCGTATTTCGTGCGTTGCGCCCACAACCCAATCGCCGCCGGGCAGGGCAAAAAACACATCAACACTTCCGCCGTCATCCACGCGCGGTTCCATCCCGTCAAAGGCAAGAGTCAAATGCGCATCCGCCCGGCGCAAAACCGCCAGCAAAGAATCACCGGCACCGGCGGCATGTCTTTGCGGCAGGGCAATGCGCAGGCGCATCTTTTTCGGGTTGAATATCTCCAGCAATGGCGCGCCCGCCGCCGGTCTTTGCCCCGCCGCCGTGTGAATGCGGGCGATGCGCCCGGCAAAAGGCGACAAAAGCCGCCCGCGCTCTATCAATAAATCGGTTTGGGCTAGTTGTGCTTTGGCGCGCTCCATCTGCGCTTGTGCGGTTTTCTCGCGCGTTTCGTAGTTTGCGAGTTGATTTTGCATTTGGGCGTATTCCAATCTTCGCTGGCGGTATGCTTGTTCGGAAGATTCTGTTTGCACTTCGCTGACCGCGCCGCCGCCGAGCAGTTCTTTGTTGCGCAGGTAGTTCTTTTCGGCAAGTTGCAAAAGGCGGGCGGTATCTTCCAGGTTTGCGGCATCGGACTTTTTGTCGCGGCGCAATGCGTCAAGGCGCAACTCTATCTCGGTCATATCCGCTTGCTGGCGGCGGCGCGTCAGGTCAAACTCGCGCAAATCAAAAACCAAAAGGCGGCGACCGGCGGCGACATAATCGCCCTCAACAACCGACACCTTCAAGACATCGGCGGATAGCGGCGCCGTCAAAACCGCATAATCGCGCGCCCGCACTTCGCCGGGCAAAAACAACAAAGGACGGCGCGGCGCGGGCGATACCATCATCGCCCGCACCGCCGTGACTGTTTCAACTTCCGCCGCCGGTTCGCTTTTTTCGCGGCTGTCAAAAGCAAACTTCATCGCCGCCGCCGCCATCGCAAGCAACACAACCGCAACAAGCAAAGAACGCAACCACGCAGGCATCGCCGTCATTCTACTCCACCGCCGCCGTTGTCGTCATTGTCGTTTTCGCCGCCGCCATTTTCGCCGTCATTTTCGCCGCCGCCAAAAAATGCTTCGTCGCTGGCGATAACTCTGCCTTTCGCATCGGCGACAATAAGGCGCATTTTGACAATGCGCGCATCATCGGGCAGGTTGATGCTTTCGGTAATTTCGCGGTATCGTTGAAAATCCAACTTCGCCGGTTGTTGCGGGGCGCGCAATGCGCTTTCAATTCCGTTATCAATACTGACTATCTCAAAATAATAAGCACCCTTGAATGTGCCGCTTTTTGAGCGCACCAAAACCGCGCTGAGCCGCCGCCGCCCCGATGCAAAGCCGGGGTCTTCGGCAAGCGCGTGAATGACCATTTGCCCGCCTTCCGCGTCAATTATCTGGCGGTATGTCAATATCGTTTCGTCGCGGCGCAAAATATCGCTGACCAAATCGCGGTTTTCCGCCGTCAGTTGCGCGACTTCGGCATCGCGCAGGGCAAGTTGCGCGCGGAGTTGTTCGTTTTCCTGCGAGTGGGCGATTTGCTCCTTTGCCAACTCGCGCACTTTGCCATCCAGCGATTTTATGTCCGGCAGGTTTTGCGATGACGGCGAATAGCCGCTTCCCAGCCAAAAAGCCAGCACCAGCGCCGCGCCAAAAGCAAGCATCCTTCGCACTTTCGCCAAAGCAAGCGCCCGCCCCGCCAGCCCGCGCGCCCTGCCATAAAGCAAAAGCAACCCGCCGCGCCGCAACCATCCGCCGCCGCTTAGCAAAAGCCCTTTTAATCCCCTCATTACTCCGGACAAAACTTTGATTATCCCCGCCATCAACGCCAATCCCCGCACCGCAAACCAAACACTCCCGCAAAAGCCGCTATGCTAACACAAAACAACAAAAATCCCCGCCGCAACAAAATAACCGCAGTTGATATCAAACAACAACAACAGGCTTTGTGCACGGCAAGCGCATCGGGTTTTTGGATATAAAAAATAAAAAAATGATAAAAATCCGCCTGCCCTTCGGCGTCAGTATAATCGGCACGGCGCACAAACCCTAATCACCGATAATATTCCCGCGCCCGGATGGCATTCTTTTTGCCGGGCAAGTCAGGAAAAACTTCAATGTGCGGAATTACGAACGGAGCAAGTCGCTCAGCGGAATGGGGCCACGGACAATAACGGACTTAACTTTGTATTTTCCACAGTCGTAATACGCGCCAGGGCCGCGCCGGTGCGGCACTCTTTTTTGTACCATTTTTGTAGATTCGCGTGCGGCGATGACGGCAAAATGCATGCGAATTTCCCCGTCCTCGCCAAAATGCTCGGTCAGCACTGCTTTGATATACCAAAACAACGGAATGGAGCATCTGATTTGCTTGCATGCGTCCACAAGGTTGTCATCGCCGAGTGTTGTTTTCATCTCGCACAGGACGACATCGGTCACATCACCCTGCGGGACGATGATAAAATAATCGCATACCTTGGCGTAGCCGCCCTGGAGAAGTGCATCTTGATTTTGGGGTGCTTTTATCGCCAACGCCGTCCCGGGCGCGCCAATCAGGGATACTTTCATGTTGCTTCCGGGGGCCGGTTCCGACAACACAATCACGTTTGTTTTGGGTTTAACAAACCGGAATTTTTTGCCCCTTTCCGCAAGCGCGCCTTTCAGTTTGCCAAAATCCACGCCTACGCCTCCGGTTGCTTTTCTTCCGGCAAAAGGGTATCCAATTCCGTGGAAATGCTGTCGGTTTCCAAAATTGGTGCGTTAAACGAGTCCATCCGCATCCCCCTGCTGTCAATATCGCACTTCGCAAGTCCGCCGTTTTCGCATACATACGCGCAAACATCGCCCTGCTTGATGTAATCGTTTTTGTCGTAGTGCTTGTGCTTGGACAAAAACTTCGCCTTACCCTTGGGATTGATATCCCCGGAAAGCATTATCAGGTTGTTCAGTTCTTTGACAATATAGTCGCTGTGCGTGGTCACAAGCACACGCCAACCGGCATTGACGCAACGCGCCAACAACTGCGCCATCTTTATCTGATTTTCGGGGTGCAGGTGCGCTTCCGGCTCGTCAATGATAAGAAAATCCCCGGGGCGCGGCTTTTGTTTGATGCGAAAATAAAGCCCGGCAAGCCCCCGCGCCGAAGAAGATGCCAAATGCAACGGCAGCCGAAATCCGTTCTTCCCCGCTTTGGAGACAAACAAAATCCCGTTGCTGTCGTCATGCTCATAATGCCCATCCATCATATCTTCTATGGGATGGTGCAACTTTCGCCCGTTGGCTTTGCCGGAATGCTCCGGCTGGTCCATCTGCCGGACATAATCAATATAGTCCGCTATCGGCTGGGCGTATCGTGCGCTACTGTCCCTTATGAGCATGGGGGCACCATACCCGCCGCGCCCTTTTTCGGGCAATTTCTGCAACATTTCCACCAAGCGGCTTTTGGTGAAATCCAATTCCTTGTAAAACAAATGGACGCCAAACCTCTCCGCGGGGACGATAAACGGCAGAGGCATTTGCCCTGCCAACATATATCCCCCGATGCAGCCGAGAGCAACGCCCTTACTCGCGGATTTTGGATGCCGGGCATCATCGGCGGTATAGAGGATGCGGTCGCCTTGGCGGCGAAATTCCACATCGCCCATCACCGAGGCGAACAATCCCATTCCCCTCAGTTCTTTGCGCCCCATCTTTTCATCCAAAGTGTCGGGCCATTGAATTGGCGGAATTTCGCAACTCAGCGAAAACCCCTTCGGAGGTCTTTCGGCGGCGAGCGCATCCGCTATTCCCCGGCGGGAAAAAATATGGCAATATTCACCCAATGCCGTTTTGACGGCACCTTCCACTTCGTCAAGTGACAACTGCTCCGACACACTGCGCGGAGCAACCCTCCGCCCAAGGGCGGTAAAATCGGGGACCATCTTTCGCGTTAGCATCATAGGATAATCCCTGCCCGCCACCATCCGCAAAAACCCGTAAATAGCGTAGGCAAGGTAGGTTTTGCCGGTATTGTTCTTTCCGGCGATGACCGTGAGTCGCCCCAGCCGCATCTCGGCTTTTTCAACGGGGCCCAACTTTTTGATAGTGAATTTCACTGCTTCGGTGGCGATTGTACCACACGGATGCATTTTTTCGGCAAATTGCCGAGAAAACAAACCCGCCGTTATTGATAATCGGCACCTTCGCCATCAACGCCGTCTCCCCGCAAAAGCCGCTATACTAACACAAAATTGCCAAAGTCAATCCGTATTCGCATCCGTTTTATGCCTGCTTGCACAAGGCGGCGGAAGAATATAACGCCAAAGGCGTAAGTTTTGCACAACATTGGCAAAGGCAAACAAGCGGACAATCACTTTGACGCCTAGGAACGGGCAATGCCAGATGACGGCAATAGTTAAGCCGCCGGTTGTATCCGCATAAGTAGGGTATAATCGGCAACGGTATAAGTTGTCGTGATTGCTTCGGGCTTTTGATTCTGCAAGTGTGATGCCGTTATATCCGTCCCGGCGCCTTTTGTGGCGCGGCGTCGGGGTGTTGATAACCGCCGCATTTGGAAAGAACAAACCCGATGGCATTTTTACCCCTTGACACTTGTCTGGCTTGCGCCGGCGCCGATATTGAGAAATATCTTGACCTCGGCAAAACGCCGCTCGCCAACTCTTATCACGATGGCGGCGCCGATTTGCCGCGTTATCCGCTCGGGTTGTCGGTGTGCCGGCAGTGCTGGCACAATCAACTGACGGTTGCCGTTACGCCGTCCGAGATGTTTTCGCATTACGCCTATGTAAGCGGCACTTCGCCCCGCCTGCGCGAATATTTTCGCGATTTTGCCCGGCAAACAACGGCGCAAACAGGCAGCGCCGGAAGAGTGTTGGATATCGGCTGCAACGACGGCTCGCAACTGAATGCCTTTGCCGAACTCGGCTGGCACACTTTTGGCGTTGATGCGGCGCAAAATCTCGCCGAACGATGCGCCGAACACAAGATTATTACCGGTTTTTTCGGGGTTGATGCCGCCCGAAGATTGCGCGATACTTTCGGGACGGAAACGATGGATGTGCTGACGGCGCAAAATGTTTTCGCCCATACGGCGAAGATTGATGATTTTCTTGCCGGCTGCCGGATGCTGATGTCGCCCCGCTCGCGCCTGTTGATTCAAACCAGTCAGGCGATGATGTTTGAGAATAACGAGTTTGACACAATCTATCACGAGCACATTAGTTTTTTTTCGGTTAGCAGCATGGCGGCTTGTGCAAAGCGTGCCGGGTTGCTGCTTACCGATGTGCGCATCGCCGACATTCACGGCGGCAGTTATGTTTTTACGCTAATGCCCGATGCGCCCGGCGCCCCGCAACCTTCGCAAGCGGTAGCGGACAGATTGCTCGCCGAAAAGCCGCGCCGCGAGCGCGGTTTTTATGCGCGCTATGCCGGCGGCGTCGGGCGCACGATTGCCGATTTTGACAAAGCAACAAACGCCCTTCGCCTTGAAGGGCGCAAACTGATAGGGCTGGGAGCGGCGGCAAAAGGCATCAGTTTTATCAATGTGGCGGGCTGCCGCCCCGATTATATTGTGGATAACAATCCCCTGAAATGCGGCTTGCTGTCGCCCGGCGGCAATGTCGCCATTGTCGCACCGGACAAACTGCGCGATGAAAAATCTCCCGTTGCCTTTATCGCGCTGGCGTGGAATCTTCTGGACGAAATGCTCGGGCAAATAAACGCCATTGCGCCGCAACTGGATTATGCGGTGCTGCGTTATTTTCCGCGCGTTGTTGCGGACAAACCCGCGCGCAAGTTGTCATAACGCGCTTGCGGGAAAAATGACGGCATTATGATTTGCCGTCTTTTTGCGCCGCTATTTGCGACAAGGATGCGGTCGCGGCTTTAATGGTTTTTTCGGTTTCGGTTTCGGTGTGGGCTGTTGTTGTAAATGACGCTTCAAAGGGCGAAGGGGCGAGATAAACGCCGCAGTTAAGCATTTGGCGATGAAAAGCGCGGAATGCTTTGATATCGCATTGTTGCGCTTCCGTCAGGTTTTTTGGCGGAGACGGGCTAAAATAAAAGCCGAACATTCCGCCGATGGATTGCGCGCAAAGATTAATACCGCTTGCCCTGCCCGCTTCGTTAAATGCCGCCGCCAATGTTGCGGTTTGTTGCGAAAGCGCATCATAAAAACCTTCGGCGGCGGTAAGTTTGACGGCAGCCAAACCCGCAGCCAGAGCGACAGGGTTGCCGGATAATGTCCCCGCCTGATAAACATTGCCTTCGGGAGCGAGATGTTTCATAATATCCGCCCTCCCGCCAAAAGCCGCCGCCGGTAATCCGCCGCCGATAATCTTTCCCAGACAGCACAAATCGGCGCGCAAGTTAAAAACTTCCATCGCCCCGCCGCGCGCAAGCCGAAAGCCGGTCATCACTTCGTCAACTATCAAAACCGCGCCGTATTTGTCGCAGCATTCGCGCAGGGTTTGCAAAAAATCACTTGCCGGAATTATCATATTCATATTTCCCGCCACCGCTTCAACAATCACCGCCGCGACGGCATCTCCCTCTTTGGCAAAAATATCGGCAACCGCCTGCGCATCGTTGTAGGGCAAAACAATCGTATCCTTTGCCGCTCCTTCGGTAACGCCCGCCGATGATGGTTTTCCGCTTTCGCCAAATGTCAGCGCGCCGGAACCGGCGGCAACAAGCAAAGAATCGCTATGCCCGTGATAGCAACCCGCGAACTTGACAATCTTATCCCTGCCGGTAAAACCGCGCGCCAATCTTAGCGCGCTCATTGTCGCTTCGGTGCCGGAACTGACGGCGCGCATGGATTCCATCACCGGCATCGCCGCCGCTATCTGTTCGGCAAAGGCGCATTCCAATGCCGTCGGCGCGCCAAAGCCCAAACCCTTGCGCGCTTGTGTTTCAACTGCGGCGGCGATTTGCAAGTTTGCATGTCCGGCGATGACGGCACCCCACGAACAAACATAATCAATATAATCATTGCCGTCTTCGTCAAACAAATACGCCCCATCGCCGCGGGAGATAAAAACCGGCTCGCCGCCGACTGACGAAAAAGCCCGCACAGGAGAGTTAACCCCTCCGGCAATGCGGTTTTTGGCGCGGCGAAAAAGCACCCGCGATTTTTCGTTATTGTTTGTTGTGTTTTTTGTCATCATCCCGTCCTTTTTTGTTATGCCTTTTATGCCGCCGTCCGTTTGTTGCTTTTGTTTCTTCCGTCCCGTTTTTGCGCTTCGCTTTCGGCAAAGGCGCGGGCGGCTTCGGGCGTTTGCGCGGTAAGCAAGCGGCGTCGGGTTGCAGCCAAATCATTAATATTTTCGCCGCCGATGACATCGCGCACGCGGGCGATTTGCGATACATTCATTGACAACCGCCGAAAGCCGAGCGCCAAAAGCAGCGGCGTCAAAGCCGGATCGCCGGCTATCTCCCCGCACAAAGTCACCGGTTTATTGGCGCGGCGGGCGTTGTCGGTTGTCATCGCCAAAAGGCGCAAGATAGCCGGATGCAAAGGGTCGGAAAGCGCCGCCAGTTTTTCATCTCCCCTGTCCACCGCCAGAGTATATTGCACCAAATCATTACTGCCGACCGAAAAAAAACCCAGATGACGGGCGAAAGCGCGCATGACAAAAACAGCAGCCGGCACTTCTATCATCGCGCCAAGTTGCGGCGACGGCGCATCCAGTTTTCGCAATGCCCGCAGTTGCTCGCGGGCGTGATTGATTAAAGTCGCCGTTTGCAAAAGTTCCGCCGGTGCCGACAACATCGGCAAAAGTATCTTTCCCGCTCCCGTGCCGGTTTCGGCAAAAGCGCGCAACAACGCCCGCAACTGGTCAAGAAACAACTCCGGTGCCGCCAGACAATAGCGAATGGCGCGCAAGCCCAGCGGGCTCGTCATCGGATTAGCATTCCCGCTTGCGCTATTGCGGCGGCTTTCGGGGGTGTTTATCTTGTCGGCGCCCAAATCCAGCGTGCGAAAGACAACCGGCAAAGGCGAAGTCCGCCGCAATACATCGCGGTATATCTCAAACTGCTCGTCTTCCGAAGGCGGCGCGCTGCGGTTGAGAAAAACAAACTCGGTGCGAAACAAACCAATGCCGTCCGCGCCAAAACGCAAAGCATCGCCGACTTCGCCGGGAAACTCAATATTCGTCTCCAACAAAATCTTCTCGCCATCCAGAGTCATCACGCCGCCGGTTTTTGTTTTGGCGCGGGTTTTGCCCGGTTTTTTCGCCGCTTTTTTGGCGCGCGCAAGGGCGTTGTCGTCCGGGCGGATAATGGCGACATCCTGCCCGGGGTCAATGATTATCATATCGCCATCTTGCGCCGCCGCCAAAACGCCCGCCGCGCCGACAAGCGCCGGAATGCCCAAACTGCGGGCGACAATGGCGGTATGCGACATTCCGCCGCCGGTTTCGGTAACAAACCCCCGGCATCCCGCCTGTCGCAAGTTGATAACCGATGCCGGATCCAAATCTTCGGCTATCAATATTTCCGGCGCCGTTGTTTTGGCTTTGCCGCCGTTTGCCATTGCCGCAAGCAAGCGGCGCATGACATGGTCAATATCGCGCCCGCGTTCGCGAAAATATTCGTCTTCTATGCGCCGGAAGTTGGCGCGGATTAAATCCACCCTTTCTTTCAACGCCCATTCGCCATTAATGCGCCGCCGCCGGATTATCTCGCGCGGTTTTATGCATATCTCCGGGTCGTCCAAAAGGTTGCGGTAAAGGTCAATAAAAGGCGCAATCTCCGCCGCCCCCGGCAACTGACGGGCGCGTTTGCCGAGGGCGTCCAATTCGGCGCGGGTGTCGGCAAGTGCTTTTTCAAACCTTGCACACTCGGCGGCGGTTTGCGCGGCATTAATGCGATATCTTGGCACATCCGATTCGCCGGGCATTCGTATGCGCGCTTCGCCGGATGCCATTGTATCGCCGACTCCGGTGCCGTATATTTTTTGCATTGCCGCATTGCCGGTTGTGTTTTCGCCGCGCGGGACGGCGGGAGCGGCGGGAAGTTGCGGGTTGTTATCAACGGCATCGTCATTAAACCCGCCCGCTATCAACTCCAAAATATCGGCGACCGCCGCTTCGGCATCTTCACCGCTGGCTTCAACCGTCAGTTCGCTGTGCTGGCTTGCGACAAGCATCAGCAAAGATGCGACACTTGCGGCATCGGCATTCCGCCGCCCTTTGCGGATAGTTATCGTGCTTTTGTGGCGGGCGGCGCGTTTGGCGAGCATTGTAGCCGGACGGGCATGCAAGCCGCGGCTATTGACAATAACGGCGCGGGCTTGTATCATCTCGGCAAACAAAAAAGCGGCATTAGCAAACAACGGCGGCGCGGGCGGCTTCGGTCGTCCGCTTGCGCATTTCGTCAAGCGGCAGGTGGCGGCGGTTAACCGCTTCCAGCAACATCGCCAGGTTCAAACCGAAAGCGCAACAAACGGCATTGTCGCTTTTGCCGACAACGGCGGCGACATTCGCCTGCGTGGAGCCAAACAAATCGCACAGGATTAAAACGCCGCCGGTGTTTTGTTTCAGGTTTTCCGCCGCTTCGCGCACTTGTTCTTCTATCTCCCCGCGCCGCTCGGTGCCGAGCAGCGATATGGCAAAAACCTTGGCGGGCCATTCGCCGAGAATATGCGCCGCCGATTCCAGCAGGCAGTCGCCCTGCCGCCCGCGCGTTAGCAAAAGAATGCCGTTATATGCCGGTTTTTGGTTTTGCACAGGCGGGGGGATTTTTCAGCAAGTTGTTGCGCCTTCGCGCGCGCTGCCGACAAGTTGCGCGTATTTTTTCAGCACGCCCGACAAAGGTTTGTCCGGCTTTTGCCATTGTTTGCGGCGGGCGGCGAGTTCTTCATCGCCGAGCTCAACACAAAGCAACCGCTTATCGGCGTCTATGGTAATGACATCGTTTTCTTTTACCAATGCCAGATTGCCGCCGATAGCCGCCTCCGGGGCGACATGCCCGACAACCAAACCATGCGTGCCGCCCGAAAAACGCCCGTCCGTTATCAACCCGACGCTATCGCCCAAACCTTTGCCGATAATGGCGGAAGTCGGCGATAACATCTCGCGCATGCCGGGACCGCCTTTTGGACCTTCGTAGCGGATGACAACCATATCCCCCGCCTTAATACCGCCGGACAATATCGCCCGCAGTGCTTCTTCTTCCGAATCAAAAACCCGGGCGGGACCGGACACACGCCTTTGGCGCACGCCGGAAGTTTTGGCGACTCCGCCTTCTTCGGCGAGATTGCCGTATAAGACCGAAAGATGACCGCTGGGATATATCGGTGCTTCCACGGCGCGAATGACGCTTTGTCCGGCGGGCGGTTTTGGCGAAATGTCGGCAAGGGTTTCGGCGAGGGTTTTGCCGGTAATGCCGATGCATCCGCCGTGTAATAACCCGGCATCAAGCAACAACTTCATCACTTGCGGAATGCCGCCGGCGACATGCAAATCCACGGCGACAAAAGCCCCCGATGGTTTCATATCGCAAATGACCGGCGTCCGCTCTCCGATACGCTGAAAATCATCCAAGCCAAAATCCACACCCGCTTCCCGGGCGATGGCGGTCAAATGTAAAACCGCATTGGTAGAACCGCCGACAGCGGTAACAACGGCAACGGCATTTTCAAACGCTTCCTTGGTCATAATATCGCGCGGCAGCAAACCCCGCGATACTGCGGCGGCAAGCGCTTTTGCGGATTCTGCTGCGGAGTCGGCTTTTTCGCCATCAACGGCGGACATGGTGGAAGAAAAAGGCAAACTCATCCCCATCGCCTCAAACGCGCTTGACATGGTATTGGCGGTATACATTCCGCCGCAGGAACCGGCGCCCGGGCATGCCTTCTTTTCAATGGCGACAAAATCATCATCCGACAACTTGCCGGCAGCCGCCATTCCGACCGCCTCAAAAACACTGACGATAGTCAAATCCTTATTGGCATGCCGCCCGGGGCGGATGGTGCCGCCATAAACAAAAATGCCGGGGATATTCATCCGCGCAATAGCCATCATTCCGCCGGGCATATTCTTGTCGCAACCGCCGATGACGACAACGCCGTCCATAGATTGACCATTGACGGCGGTTTCAATGGAATCGGCGATTACCTCGCGCGATACCAGAGAATAGCGCATTCCGGGCGTGCCCATGGAAATGCCGTCCGACACGGTGATAGTGCCAAAAAGTTGCGGCATTGCCCCGGCTTTTTTCGCCGCTTGTTCGGCGCGTTTGGCGAGTTCGTCCAAACCGGCATTGCACGGCGTAATGGTGGAATAGCCGTTGGCGATGCCGATAATCGGCTTGCCAAAATCGCCATCGCCAAAGCCGACAGCGCGCAACATTGCCCGGTTTGGCGCGCGCGATGCGCCTTCGGTAACGATGGAACTGCGAAGTTTTTTCATGCCAATCCCCCTGCGGTAAAGGTAGTGTAAAGCGGCGATTATACACCCGTCATTCCATCACCGCCGTCATCCAATTTACCGGACGGCGGCGATTTGTTGCATGGGCGATTATCCGCCGCGTTTTGCCGGTTTTTTACAATGGCAAGTTTTTTGACGGATTATGCACATTCGGATGGCAAAAGTGTTATTATTGATATTGGCGACTTGCCGCAAAACAACAAGGAGAAAACGATGAAACAACTGAAACTGATGCTGACGGTGCTGACGGCGATTTTTGCCGCTTTCGGGCGACTTTTTGCCTTTCGCCCGGCGCACAAGGGCGGCAACTTCAACTTTTGGCGCGCTTTTGGCGCGGTGTGCCTGTCCGCCATTCTCGCCATCGGCAATGTGGCATTCGCCGGCAATGCGGCATTCGCCATCGGCGAGCGGCAGGCAACGGACGGGCGCATAGACATCGCCTACACATATCGCAACTCTTACGCCGGGGTGAGCAAAAAAGAAATCAACACAAAAAGAGGCGGCGACGGCTGGACTTACCTGCACGAGGAGACGGCAAGATTCCATACGGAACATATGGACGAACTTATCCGGCGGGGGGCGGATATTGAAATAAAAACCACCACACGCGGCTGGACGGCTTTGCACATTGCGGCGGACGAAGGCCATTACATTTCCGTCAGAAATCTTCTCCGGGCGCGCGCGAATACTGAGGCGAGGGACAAAGAGGGCAAAACGCCTTTGCATGTGGCGGCGCAAGCCGGCAGTTCCTCCGCTGTGCATACGCTTATCGCAAAGCGCGCCAATGTCAAGGCGAAAGACAACAAGGGCAGAACGCCTTTGCATCTGGCGGCGCAAGCCAGGCACTCAAAACAAAACCGCAGCATTATGGAAGATCTTCTCGGCAAGGGCGCGGATTTTAATGCCAAAGACAACGAGGGCAAAACGCCTTTGCATCTGGCGGCGCAAGCGAACAAAATCGCGGCTGTGCGGTTTCTCATCAACAAGGGAAAAGCGAACAAGGAGGCAAAAGACAACAAGGGCAGAAAGCCCTTGCGAGTGGCGATAGAGGCGGGCAGCACCGATGTTGCGCGGCGGCTTGTCAATGAATTCAAGGTGAACACTTCGTTCATTCGTAAAAAGGGAAAGCACCGGATGATGGCTTTGCACCACGCGGCGCAGAGCAACGAAAAGGCAGTCAAGACCCTTCTCGCACTGGGGGCGAAGGTTAATGTGAGAGATGCCCGGGGTTATACGCCTTTGCATCATGCGGCATTGAATAACAACGCCGAAGCGGCGCGCGACCTTCTCAACAAGAAAGCGAAGCTTCATGCCAAAGCCTATGTCCATCACAAAGCAACGCCTTTGCATCTTGCGGCAAGGTTTAACAAAACTGATGTGGCGGCAGTCCTTCTTGAATGGGGGGCGATTCCTATTCTCTACGACAGTGACAAAAAAACGCCGGAAAATCTGGCCGTATATCATCACGGCTTTTTCAGCGGAATCGCGTATCTGATGCGCGAGGCGTCGCGTAAAATGAGATGCCAAGGCAGGTGGTTTTGCCTGTGAGCATTGTGCAGACCCCTGCACTTCCGCATTCCGCGCCCCCGCGGGATGATTGACGGGCGCGATGCGGTTGTCGCGCCCGTCCCCCGTCATTCCCGCACCCGCCGATGACGACAACGCCGTCCATTGACTGACCATTGACGGCGGTTTTGCCGGTTTTTTACAATGGCAAGTTTTTTGACCGGTTATGCACATTCGGATGGCAAATATGCTATGATTGATATCGGCAACTTGCCGCAAAACAACACAACAAGGAGAGAACGATGAAACAACTGAAACTGATGCTGACGGCGATGTTTGCCGCTTTCGGGCGGCTTTATGCCTTTCGCGCGGCGCAAGGCGGGGGCGGCAACTTCAACTTTTGGCGCGCTTTTGGCGCGGTGTGCCTGTCCGCCATTCTCGCCATCGGCAATGTGGCATTCGCCGGCAATGCGGCATTTGTCGGCGGCGAGCGGCAGGCGACGCATGCGGCGGACGGGCGCATAGACATCGCCTACGACTGGAATCGCAACTCTTACTGGGGGATGAGCAGAAAAGAAATCAACACAAAAAGAGGCGGCGATGGCTGGACTCACCTGCACGAGGAGGCGGCGAGAGACCATATAAGATTTATAAACGAACTTGTCAGGGGCGGGGCGGATCTTGAAATAAAAACCACCACACGCGGCTGGACGGCTTTGCATGTTGCGGCAGACCGCGGTCACCACGTTGCTCTCGGAACGCTTCTCGGGGCGCGCGCGAAGATTGACCCGAGGGACAAAGAAGGCAGAACGCCTTTGCATCTGGCGGCGGCGAAAAGAGACAACTTCTTCGTTGTGCAAACGCTTTTGGATACCCGCTTCAGAAGGGGAAAGCCCGCGAATGTTAATGCGAAAGACAAAAAGGGCAGAACGCCTTTGCATCTGGCGGTGCAAGCCAAGCGCTCAAAACGACACCGCATTCTGGAACGGCTCATAGACAAGGGCGCGGATATTAATGCCCGGGACAAAGATGGCAGAACGCCTTTGCATCTGGCGGCGGAAGCAAACAAAATCGGGGCTGTGCGGTTTCTTATCCGCAAGAGAGCGAACAAGAAGGCAAAAGACAACGAGGGCAGAACGGCTTTGGAAGTGGCGGCGTATGCCGGCAGCACTTATGTCGCGAAGCGGCTTATCAGCGAATTCAAGATGAGCGATTCGTTCGTTAATAAAAGGGCGGTTTATGAGGAGCGCAGGCGGCCCTTGCACCGCGCGGCGAAGAATAATAACATCAAGGCACTCAAGACCCTTC
>JBPCWZ010000127.1:0-24431 GCA_051009015.1 Gammaproteobacteria bacterium
CCGCCGACAAGCGAATCGGTAGCATAAACGGCGAAAGCATTGTCTATTGCGGAAAACATTTGCATTTGCACTTTTTCATAGAAGGCGTTGAAGTTATCGCCGAGCGCATCATTTCCACCGCCGCCATTGGCGATATCCACAACCGCGCCGCGCCAAATGTCGCCGTCTGCGCGAAGTTGTGTGTTTGTCCATGTGCGGAGGTTTACGAGCGCGCTTTGCGCACTCAGGGGTTTGCCGAATGCGGCGGCAAAGCCGCCGTTTGCGCTATCGCGAAAATTGCCATTTGGCAAAGATGTGGATTCCCGCTTTCGCGGGAATGACGAGGAGGCGATATTATCGCGCCAGCGGTGATAGTCGGTAATGGTGAAAGATGTTGCCGAATGTCCGGCGGCGGCTTTTGTTGTTTGCGCCGCTTCAACGGCGCGGGGCGCTATGTTGTCAGCGCCGCCTGCCGATAAGGCGACAAGCGCCAAAATGGCAACGCCCAAAAAGGAAGGTAATAGCCGTTTGCCCAAAGGTCTCAGCCGTGCGCCGTGCGCCGTGCGCCGTGCGCCGTGCGATGGTAAAACTCGGCTTGTTTGTTTGTGGTCCATATCCATCTTTGTCATTGCCAAAACTCTTTGACTTGCGACATTATACACAAAAAATTACCCGTGTCAAGGGTTTTTGCACTTTTTTTTCATTTTTGTGACAATTGTCAGTTTCCGCCCTTTCCCCCCCGCCATTCCCGCTTTTGCGGGAATGGCGGGGGTTAATTACTCCATTCCCATGCTTCTTTGTCTGCAAGAAGGGTGCGGATTAGTTTGTTGTTTATGCCGTGGCCCGGGCGGCGGGCGCGGTAGTCGGCCAGTATCAAGCCCGAATGGATATAACAATCGCCGATGGCGTCCAGCATCTTATGACGGACAAACTCATCGGCATAGCGCAAGCCGCCTTCGTTCAATACGCCCCTGTCGTCATATACCACTGCGTTGTCAAGCGAGCCGCCCAGCGCTTTTTTGTTGCGGCGCATTAACTCAACATCGCGCACATAACAAAAAGTCCGCGCCCTGCCTATCTCGCGCTCGTAATCCTCGGCGCGTAATACATAATGCAAACTGCCGCCGCTGCGGCGCACTACCGGATGGGCGAAATCTATGCTGATGTCATAACGCGCCTTGCCGTCATTTGGCGAAAATGATGCTTCCGATTCGCCTTCGCGCGCTATCACCGGCTTTTTGACGCGCAAATGCCGCCGCGCCCTGCCCTGCCGCCGTATGCCGCAGGATGACAATAATAATAACCACGGCTCGGCACTGCCGTCCAAAACCGGCAACTCGGGACCGTCCGCTTCCACCAGCAGGTTATCCACGCCAAGCGCCGCAAGCGCCGATAACAAATGTTCCACCATTGCCATCTCCGCTTTGCCGTTTTGTAATGTCGTCGCTAATCTTGTATCGGCGACATTTTCGGCGCGCGCCGCAACTTCGGCGCCGCCCAAATCCGCGCGCCGGAAAACAATGCCGCCGTCTTCGTCAAACGGCGATAACTTCACCCGCACCCTGCCGCCGCTGTGCAAGGCGACCCCGGCAAAAGCCGCGCCGCCCGCTATTGTCTGCTGCATAACCATAATGCCGCCCTCCGGCGCGGTGTATTATACAACCGGCAACCGGCTTGACCTGCGTTTGCTAACTGACTTGCTTGCGCAGTATTGCCGGGACTTTGGTTTCGTCGTCGCCAAACTTTTGCAATGCCGCGTTTTTTTGATGCCGCTGGCGGCCGGAAGTAAAAGCGCCGTCGGTCACGCCGTCTTGTATCACTTCCAGCGAGGGCTCGCCCTTGGCATTAATGCCGGTGACGACGATGGTAACCCGCAAATCATCGCCTATCTCCTCGTCATAAAACACGCCGAAGAACTGCGAATCGTCGTCGCCGGGAATGCTTTCGGTAATCACCTCCTGCATCTTGTTTATCTCGGCGAGTTTCATCTGCTTGCGCGAGCCGGCTATGCTCGTCAAAACCCCGCGCGCCCGCGACAAATCCACATCTTCCATCAGCGGGCAGCGCAATGCTTCTTCGGTCGCCTTGATGGCGCGGTCTTTTCCGCCGGCTCTTGCCGAGCCGATGACCGCATTGCCTTTTTTGGACATTACCGAACGGACATCATTAAAATCCAAATTCATCTCGCCGCGCTGGGTGATGACTCCGGAAATGCCGCTTACCGCATTGTATAAAACATCATTCGCCGCCGTCAATGCTTCGTCTACCGTCGCTTCGTCGCCCAGCACCATGTGCAGTTTGCTGTTGGGGACGATGATGAGAGAATCCACATACTCCTCCAATGCGATAATGCCGTCTTGCGCCTTGGTCTTGCTGCGCTCGTGGTCAAAAGGACGGGTGACCACCGCAACCGTCAAAGCGCCCGCTTCGCGGCAGATCTTTGCCACAATCGGCGATGCGCCCGTGCCTGTGCCTTTGCCCATTCCGGCGGTGATGAATACCATGTCGCATCCTTGCACAATCGTGCGCAAACGCTCGGTGTCGGTCTCCGCCGCCTGCCGGGCTATGTCCGGATTTGCACCCGCGCCGAGCCCCGCCGTCAAATCGCGCCCGATATGCACGCATTCCACGCCTTCGCTGATGCCGCCGAGTGCCTGCGCATCCGTATTCACGGCGGCATAACTCACGCCGGCAAGCCGCCGCTCCTGCAGATAATGCACGACATTGCCGCCGCAGCCGCCGACGCCGATAACCTTGATGACCGCCTGTTCGCGCTCGCTGTCCATAAAATGCATTGTTTTTTCTCCTTATGTGTTTTTGTTTTGGTCTTCGCCGTCGCCTTCCGACAACTTGCGCCACAACTCCTTCGCCCAATCGCGGATGGTCATTCCCGCTCTGGTGTCAATCCGCTCTCTTCGCGCCGCCGCCGATATGTGCAGCAATCCCATCGCCACGGCAAAACGCGGGCGGGCGACCAACTCATGCCGCTCGCCGCGATATCTCGGCAAACCAACCCGCACCGGCAAAGACAACTGCCGCGCCGCCGCATCGGCAAAACCGGGCATCAAAGCAGTGTCGCCGACAAGCACAACGCCCGCCGACAACTGCCGCCCGTGACGCCCGATGGCATCGGCTATCTTGCCGACAATCTCCTCGGCGCGGCAGCCGATGGTATCGCGCACGACCGCCCGCCCGACTTTGTTGTCGCCGCTGCCGCTGGCATCGCACAAAACGACAAACTCGCCGCCATCCTGCTCCGCTACGCCAATGCCGCATTTTGCCGCTTCGGCGGATTCTGTTGATGCATGATGCATGTGCGCTATGTCGCTTCTGATGTCGTTGCCCGCTATGCCAAAAGCCGCCGTGTGCCATACCACGCCGTCCGAAAAAACGGCGATGTCGGTTGTGCCCGCGCCGATGTCGGCTATGCAAACGCCGAGTTGTTTTTCATCTTCGCTCAACACCGCTTCGGCGGCGGCAAGCGGCGAGAAAACAAAATCGCCATCCGTCCTGCCGCCCGCTTGCAACACGCATTTTTCCATATTCGCCAGCGCATTGCCGGATGCGGTTATCAAATGCATCTTGCCCGAAAGTTTGCGCCCGGTCATCCCCAGCGGCTGATGCAAACCGCCGTGCCCGTCAATCTCATAATGCCGCTCCAGCATCGTCAGCACTTTGGCATTCGGGTCGGGCTGGTCTGCTCCGGCGAGTTTTCGCACATGGCTTATTTCCGTTGGCGTTACCACGCCGTCGTTGATGACCGTCTCGCCGCCGACTTCGCGCCCGCGGATGTGCTCGCCGCTCATGGACACGGCAAGGGAATGGACGCGGCATTCGGACATAATCTCCGCTTCTTTCAGCGCCATTTCCAGCGCCCGCGCCGATTTGTCAATGTCGGTTATCTTGCCTTCCTGCACGCCGGACGATTCCGCCTCGCCGACACCGCGCAACGCCAATGTTTTGTCGGGCAGCATCTCGGCGACCAGCACCTTCATCCGCCCGCTGCCGATATCCGCCGCCGCCAACAGCGCGCCGTTTTTCTTTGCCGCATTCATGCTTCGTTCTCCTTGTCAACCGCAACGGCAAAACCGCGCCCGTAGCGCAAATCCACGGCGCGCACTTTGCCAAACTCTTTTGCAATGTCCGCGCGGTAGCGGGCGTATATTCCCAGCCGCTTGCGCGGGGCTTCGCCGCCCAGATACAATATCGCCCCGTCGCGCAAAAACACTTTCCATTCGCCGTTGTTTTCCAACTGCACCTGCCCGATATCATTCGGCGGCAGCAAAGATACGGCAAAGCCGTAAAACTCGGCAATGCGCGCCGCATCGCCGGGCGCGCCGGAAAACACCGGCAGCCAGTTGTCCGATGCGCCCTGATAACGATGACCGGCGACATCCACCAAACCGCCGCCCGCCCATCGCGCCAGCGGACGGCGCAAAACCAGCACCGCATGCAAAGAATGCGGCAAACGCCGCCGCAAACGGGCATCGGCAACGCCCGGAATGGACACAAGCCGCAAGCGCAACTTTGCCAAATCCACCGCCGGCAAACTTTCGCCCAAAGGCGTGTTAACAACATTGACCGCCCGGGCATAAGCCGCCGCATCGGTGCATTGACCGGGCGAAAGCACATCGCCCGACCATTGCGCGCACGATACTGATGCCGATTTCAATACCAGCCATTCGCGCCCCGCCGTCGCCGCCGCCGCATAAACAAGGGCAAGGGCAAAAATCAACATCGCTGCCGCTTTCTTCATTGTGCTTCCTCCAAAATGCGCCCGACCAATTCGTCAAAGCCAATCCCCGCCGCCTTTGCCGCTGTCGGCACCAAACTATGCGAAGTCATCCCCGGTATTGTGTTAACTTCCAAAACCACCGGCACGCCGCCGGACATAATAAAATCCACCCGCCCCCAACTTGCACAGCCCAATGCCCGAAAGCAGCGCATTGCAATTTCCGCACACTCCTGTTCCGCCGCCGCCGTCAAATCGCACGGGCAGTCAAAACGCGTATCTTCGGCGACATATTTGGCATGGTAATCATACAAGCCGCCGGACGGCGTTATTTTTATCAGCGGCAAAACCCGCCCGCCGAGTATCGCCGCCGTGTATTCCTCCCCCCGTATCCATTCTTCCACCAACGCCGCGCCGCCTTCGCTTGCCGCATCGGCTATCGCCGCCGCAAGTTCATCCGCTTTTGATACTTTCGCGCAGTGTGTTGTTGACCCGCCGCAAACGGGTTTGACAAAAAGCGGCAAGCCGAGTTTTTGCAATGCCTTGTCGCCATCCGCTTCGCTTGTCGCCACAAGCCATTTTGGCGTGTTGATGCCGCTTGCCCGAAAGATAATCTTGGCGCGGTGCTTGTCCATCGCCAAAGCGGATGCCAAAACACCGCTGCCGGTTGTGCGGATTTTCATCGCTCTTAAGGCACCTTGCACTTCGCCGTTTTCGCCGCCGCCGCCGTGCAGGATATTAAAAACCCTGCCGACATTCATCCGCGCAAGTTCAACAAGCGGAGCCTGCGCCGGGTCAAAGCGGACAAACGGCACATCCAAACGCCGCAACGCCGCGCCGACTTCCGCGCCGCTCATCAAAGACACTTCGCGCTCCGGCGATTCGCCGCCCATTAAGAGTGCGGTTTTCATACTCCTTCACCCCCGCTTAGGCGGCTGCCGACAATGCGCACTTCCGGCTGCAATTCCACGCCGGTTTTCGCCCGCACTTCCTCGCGCACTTTGCATATCAACTCCTCTATGTCGGCTGCGCTCGCATCGCCGCGGTTGATAATAAAGTTGCAATGTTTGTCCGATACCTGCGCGCCGCCGATATGCATTTTTGCCAAGCCGCATTCGGCGATTAACTTGCCCGCATACCCGCCGGGCGGATTGCGAAAAACCGACCCGGCACTCGCCGCACCAAGCGGCTGCGATGCCGCGCGCTTTTGCAACATTTCTTTCATTGTCGCCGGAGCGCGCCCTTCCTTGTCTTCGGCAAACTTAAACCACGCGCCGATGAAAGTAATGCCGCTTTGCCCCCGGGCATAACTGCAACTGCGATAACCAATGTCAAATGCTTCGCGCGGCAGTTCCACAAAACCGCCGCCGTCTTCGCCGTCATTGATTAACGCCCGCACTTTTGACACGGCATCCCATGTTTCATAACCATAACAACCGGCATTCATCGCCAAAGCCCCGCCGATGGTCCCCGGCACGCCGACAAAAAACTCCGCGCCGGTCAGATGCGCACGGGCGCAAAAGCGGGCAAACTTCGGGCAGGCAACGCCCGCTTCGGCATATACTTCGCCGCCGCCGACATCATTCATTTGCGAAAGCCCCGGCGCGGTGCGCACGACAACGCCGTCAATGCCGCCGTCCCGCACCAGCAAATTACTGCCATGCCCGACAAACAAAACCTCCCCCCTTTTTTTGCCGCTCATAAAAGCCAGCAAGCCATCGGCATCCGCCGGAGAGAAAAGCAACTTCGCCGCGCCGCCAACCCCCCAGGTGCTAATGCGCGCCATGGGGAAGTTTTTGCGCTCCAGCCCTTGCAGCCCTTGCGCTTTTTCCGCCGCCGGTGTCATTTTTTGCACACTCCTTCAGCCAATAACATCTGCGGCAGCGCGCCGATATTTCCCGCGCCCATTGTTATCAATAAATCGCCGTCTTGCACAACTTTGCTTATCCGCCCCGCCGCATCGGCAAGCCCCGCCGCCCGATGCGACTTCGGCGAAACCTTCGCCGCCAGCGTATCGCTGTCCGCTCCCGCTATCGGCTTTTCACCGGCGGGATATACATCCAGCAATATCACTTCGTCCGCCGCCGATAATGATTTTGCCAGCCGCATCAGCAAATCGCGCGTGCGGCTGTACCGGTGCGGTTGAAAAACCAGCAACAACCGCCGCTCCGGATATGCCGCGCGCAAAGCGGCAATGGATGCATCCATCTCGGTCGGATGATGCGCGTAATCATCTATTAGTAATGCGCGCCGCTTGCCGTCTTTGTTTTTGCAAACATAATCGCCGCATTCTTGCAACCTTCTCCCGACTCCGCCAAACTGCGAAAGCCCGCGCCGCATATCATCAATGCCCGCGCCTATCTCAAATGCCACCGCGCACGATGCCAAAGCATTGCGCACATTATGCAAACCCGCCGCCGCCAAATCCACCGCGCAAACTTCGCCGCCGGGCAAATGCAAATCAAAACCCGAGCGCATTCCGCAAAAGCGCACATTCTCCGCGCGCACTTCGGCATCCGCCGATACGCCGTAAGTCATCACCCGCAAAGACGGCATCATGCGCGCGACTTTCATCGCCCGCGCATCATCGGCGCAGACAATCGCCGCGCCGTAAAACGGCAGGTTTGCCAAAAAACCGCCAAAGGCGTTTTCCAACTTGTCCATACTGCCGCCAAATGCCGGCAGATGATCATCGTCAATATTCGTCAGCACCGCCACCGCCGGCTGCAGATGCAAAAACGATGCATCCGATTCGTCCGCCTCCGCGACAATAAAATCGCCCTCGCCCAAACGCCCGTGCATTCCCGAATGCAGCAACCCGCCAATAACGCAAGTCGGATCCCGCCCCGCCGCCGTCAAAACCGCTTCTATCATGCTCGCGGCGGTCGTCTTGCCATGACTGCCCGCAACTGCAATGCCGGGGCGAAAGCGCAATAACTCGCCAAGCATCTGCGCCCGGGGGATGACCGGCACGCCGCGCGCCCGCGCTTCCGCCCGCTCCGGATTATCCTCGGCAACGGCGGAAGAATATACCGCGCAATCCGCCTTATCCACCAGCCGCTTGTCGTGCCCGATATTGACGACAATGCCAAGCGCGCGCAGGCGGTCAAGCACCGGCTTTTCGGCGACATCCGAACCGCTGACGGCATAACCGAGATTATGCATAACTTCGGCAAGCCCGCACATGCCCGAGCCGCCGATGCCGATGAAATGAAGGCGGCGGATTTTATAGCGCACCTGCCACCTCCATGCAAACTTCCGCCGCTTCCGCCGCCGCATTCGGCTTTGCCAAACGCCGCGCCGACATCGCCATGCGCAAAAGCCGACCGCGCGCCGATTCTTGCAAAAACATCGCCAGCGCGCTTTCGGCGATATCCTGCCCGCTGCACACCCCCGCTTCGGCGGCGGCAAAAAACCCGGCATTGGCGACTTGATGATCATCGGCGGCATGCGGATAGGGAATGAGAAAACAGGCAACGCCAACCGCCGCCGCTTCCGCCAAAGTGGAAGCCCCCGCGCGGCAAACCAGCAAATCGGCATTAGCCATTTGCGCGGCGACATCATCGACAAACTCCACAACCCGCACCCGCGCATCCGCACAGGACAAATAGTTTTTTTCCGCCCGCATTTTATTGCCAACGGCGCATTGATGCAAAACCCGCACTTCAACATGCGCCCGCGCCAAAGCCAAAGGAACAATGCGGTCAAGCGCTTCCGCCCCCTGACTTCCGCCGAGGACCAAAATATTCAAAGGACCCGACCGTCCGGCATAGCGCTTTTGCGGCGGCGGTGTTTTGGCAAAAACCCGACCGACCGGATTGCCGACATGCACGCTTTGCGGCGGCGCATCGGCATAACTTGCCAAAACTCGGGAGGCATAGCGGGAAAGAAGACGATTCGCCCGACCGGCAACGGCGTTTTGTTCGTGTATGACAAGCGGCAAGCGTAATAACTTCGCCGCCAAAGCCCCGGGCACCGAAGCAAAACCGCCAAAACCCACAACCGCCCGCGGGCGCAACTTCCACAAAACGCCAAGCGCGCGCAATACCGCAAACGGCAGCCGCAACAAACCCAAAACACCGCGCGGCGCATGATAGGGGACGATAACAACTTCCGGCGGCAAAGCCATCTTCGCGCAAACAAAATCGCGGTCGCGCGCCGATGCCGCCAGCCACGACACGCGCGCGGCAAGTTTTTGCAATGCTTCGGCGACGGCAATGCCCGGTGCCAAATGCCCGCCGGTGCCGCCGGCGACAATGACAATATGCGTCATTTGCCGCTCTCCCGTGTTTCAACATCCACGCGCATTAGCACCGCTATCATCAATGCCGTCGCCGTCAAACTGCTGCCGCCATAACTGACCAATGGCAAAGTCAAACCCTTGACCGGCAAGAGCGCCAAAGAACCGGATATGTTGATAACCACCTGCATAGCGGCAAGTGCCGCAAAGCCGAAAGCATAAAACGCGCCAAACATCTCGCCGCTTTTTGCCGCCCGCAAGCCGATGGCGGCGGCGCGCATAATGACAAACAACAAAAGCGCCGCGACAATGACAAAACCGATAAGCCCGCGCTCTTCGGCGATGGCGGCGATAATAAAATCATTGTGCGCTTCGGGCAGGTTTTGTCCGGCGAGCAAGTTGCCGCCGCCGGCGCCGCCAAAACCGCCGCGGGCAAAAGACATCAAAGAAAGCGCGACATTGTAATCACTGCCATAGCGGTCGTCCAGCGGGTTGCCAAAACTGACAAGGCGCTGCAAAATATACGGTTTCGCCGCAATAAGCGCGCCAAAAACCGCAAGCAGCGAAAGCAAACCCCCTGCAAACCAGCGCATTCGCAAACCCGCCAAAAACAACATCGCAATGCTCACCGTAACAATAAGCAAAAACGAACCGGCATCCGGCTGATGCAGCAAAAAAGCCAAAGGTATCAAAAGCGCCAGCAAAAGCGGCTGCGCCAAATCCCAGCCCAATCTTGTATGCGCCGCCCGGGCGCAAAAGTTTGCCCCGATAAGCAATGCCGCAAACTTGAAAAACTCCACCGGCTGCAGCGACAAGCCGCCGACAACCAGCCACCTCTGCGCGCCCTTGCGCTCGGCGCCAAAAAGCCAAACGGCAACCAGCAGCACCACGGCAAAAATCACAAGCAGCAAAGCCCGCCGCCGCCATATCTGCAGCGGCACTTCGGCGGCGGCGACAAACAACACAAGCGCAACAACGCCAAAAACCAGTTGTTTGTAAGCCCACGGCTGCCCCTTCGCCAGGCCGAGCGAATACATTGTAATAATGCCGCAAAAAAACAACGCCGCGCACGCGGACAAAAACCACCAATCGCGCCGCGCCGCGGCATTGTCAAAAGCCATCATTGTTTTGCCCCTTCCGGAAAACGCTGCGGCAAACTTTGCGCCGCCGCCAAAAAAGCATCCCCCCGGGCGCGGTAATCGGCAAACATATCCAAACTTGAACAAGCGGGAGAAAGCAAAACAGCACCGCCCGGCGGGCAGTGTTGATAAGCCAAAACAACCGCCCGCGCCATTGTCGGCGCATGCAAAGTTTTCACGCCTTCGGCGGAAAATGCCGCTTGCAACTTCGGCGCGTCTTTGCCGATAACAACGGCAAAACAAACACGCCCCTTTGCGGTTTTTGCCAGCGGTGTAAAACGCTGCCCCTTGCCGTCTCCCCCGGCGATTAACACTGCGGGAGTGTCAATTGAACGCAGGGCAAAACAGGAGGAGTGTACATTTGTCGCCTTGGAATCATCAACAAAAGATACGCCGCCGCGCATTAATACTTCGCGGCGGCGATGCGGCAGGGCGGCAAATTGCATCAACGCCTTTTGCATTGCCGCCCGCCGCCCGTCTTCCTGCCAGCGCACCAAAGTACCGGTCAGTGCCAATGCCGCCAGCACATTTTCGGTTTGCGCATCCGCCGATATTTGCGCCAGCGGATAATCGCAACCTTCGCCGCTAATGCGCTCATCGCGCACAAACCAATCGCACTTGGCATCCGACATTGAAAACAAAACCCGCCGCCCGCCAACCGGCATCGTCATCACGCGCTTGTCATCGGCATTAATAATGCAGTATTTTGCGCCGTCATAAATGCGCGCCTTAATCGCCGCATAGGAATCCATATCGCCGTGCCGGTCCAAATGGTCATCGTCAATATTAAGCGCCGCCGCCGCCCACAACGGCAAAGAAGGCGCGGTTTCCAACTGAAAACTGGACAACTCCAAAACAGCAACATCCGGAAACCCGCACCGCCGCCATCTTGCCAATGCCGCCAGCAAGGGCTCGCCGATATTACCGGCGACATCGGCGCGCAAACCGGCGGCGAGGCACAAATCATGCGCCAACGACACGGTTGTGCTTTTGCCGTTTGTGCCGGTTATTGCCAGCAGTTTTGTTTGCGCGCCCGAGCGGGCAAAAGATTCGGCAAACAATGCGGCATCGCCGGTTATCTTCGCCGCCGGGGCATTGACCCTTTGCGGCGGCACGCCGGGGCTGAGCGCAATGCGGTCATACTGCAAAAAACGCCGCTCGTCCCAGCGGTAAAAATCCTCGCCGGTCATCGTCTTCACCTGCGGCAGGTGCTTTTGCAGTTGCGCCGCCATCGGGGGTTTGGCGCGGCTGTCCACCGCCGTTATTTGCGCCCGCGCGCCGCCCGCCGCATCCAGCAAATGCGCGGCGATGGAAAAGCCGCTAACACCCATGCCGACAACCAATGCATTCATCGTATCTTCAAACCCGCCAAACCAACCAGCACCAGCACCAGCGCGATAATCCAAAAACGCACGACTATCTGATTTTCCCGCCACCCCTTCAACTCAAAATGATGATGCAAAGGAGCCATCAAAAAAATGCGCCGCCCGGTCGCCTTGAAAAACAAAACCTGCAAGATAACCGACATCGCCTCAACGACAAAAACACCGCTCATAATAAAAAAGATTAACTCCTGCCGGACGATAACCGCAATCGTCCCCAATGCCGCCCCTATCGCCAGCGAGCCGACATCGCCCATAAACACTTCGGCGGGATAGGCGTTAAACCACAAAAAAGCCAAACCGCCGCCGACCAGTGCCGCGCAAAATATCGCCAACTCCTGCGCCTGCGGCAGATGCGGCAAGCCCAAATAATCGGCAAAAACCGCATGCCCGGATGCATACGCATAAACCGCCAAACCGGCGGCGGTCATTACCGCCGGCATGATAGCCAAGCCGTCCAGCCCGTCGGTCAAGTTAACCGCATTGGACGCGCCGACAATGACAAAATACCCCACTATCAAAAAACCCGCCGCCCCTACCGGCAAATACCAATCCTTAACATACGGCACGCCAAGAGTGGGGGAATCGCCGACCAAACCGGCGCGCAACAAAAACCACAAAGCGGCAACAGCCGCCGCCGACTGCAGCAGCAACTTCACCCGCCCCGGCATCCCGCGCGAATTACCGGCGGCGACTTTTTGCCGGTCGTCGGCAAAGCCGATAAGCGCGAAGGCAAAAGTTACCGCCATTACCGCAAGCACCTGCGGGCTGGACAAATCCGCCCACAACAATGACGCGGCAAAAAGGGAGGTCAAAATTAACGCCCCTCCCATTGTCGGCGTTTTGTCTTTGTCGCGCAGGTGGCTTTGGGGCCCGTCGTCGCGAACCGGCTGATGCCGCCCCCGCTTGCGCTGGCGCAAAATAAAGCGCGGGCCCAAATACAACCCCACGACAAACGCCGTCAGCACGGCAAAAACGGCGCGCGCCGTCACATAACTGAAAATATTCAACGCCCCCCAATACGGCACGCCCTGCATTGCAAGCCAGTAAATCATCGCGCAATAATCGCCTCGGCGACGGTTTCCATTTTCATCCCCCGCGATCCTTTGACCAGCACCGCCGCATCGCCGCCGCAGTTTTGCAACTCTTCCTGCAGCGCGCGCGCCAATGCTTCTTTGTTGTCAAAATGCGCGCCGCCGGCGTTTTTCATCATCGCGCCGACGGTCATCAAAAGCGCGCCTTTCGGCAATGCCGCCGCTATGTTGCGATGTTCCGCCGCGGCGTTTTTTCCCAGTTCCAGCATATCGCCGAGTGCGGCGATTTTCCTGCCCGGTTGTTTTGCCAAAACCGCCAATGCCGCAAGCATTGAGTCGGGATTGGCATTATAAGTATCGTCTATGACAAGCGCGCCGCCCGCGCCTTGGCGAAACTGCAAGCGTCCGGCGACGCCGCCAAACTTCCGCAACCCTTCAACTATCGCGCCGCCGTCAATGGCAAAAACCCGCGCGGCGGCGGCGGCGGCCAAAGCATTAAGAGCGTTATGCCGCCCGGCAACGGACAGCGGAATATCGCCGATGCCGTCAATGGCAACGCCGTTTGCGATAACCCGCCCGCGCACTTGCGCTTTTTTGCCAAAGCCGAAAGATGCATAACGGCGGCATTGTTTTTTCCACCCCCCGAAATACGGCGAGTCGGCATTGAGCACGGCGGTTTGCGCCGATGCCAGTATCTCCCCTTTGGCGCGGGCGATGGCGGCGACCGAATCAAAACCGCCCAGATGCGCCCGCTGGGCGTTGGTAATTACCGCCGCCTGCGGCGATGCGATATCGCCCAATGCTGTCAGTTCGCCGGGCGCGTCCATTCCCGCTTCCAGCACCGCATATTTATGATGCTTGCGAAGTTGCAAAAGCGACAGCGGCAAGCCGAGCAGATTGTTTTTGTTGCCTTCGCTTTTATGCACAAACCTGCCGCCGGCGGCGGCGGCAAAAATCGCGGCGAGCATTTCTTTGACCGTTGTTTTGCCGTTGCTGCCGGTAATAACGACCGCTCCGCCGTCAAAGCCGCAATAATAACGCCGCCACTGCCGCGCCAACTCGCCAAGCGCCCGCAGGCAATCTTTTACCATAATCTGCGGAATATCAACTTGCACTTTGCGCTCCACCATCGCCGCCGCCGCGCCGCGCTTTTTTGCCTCGCCGACAAAATCGTGCCCGTCCGCATTCTCCCCGGCAAGAGCGACAAACAAATCGCCCTTTTGCAATTGCCGCGTGTCTATGGCGGCATTATCAAAAGTCGCGGGAAATTTTCCCCACTCTTCGCCGCCGCAAATAACCGCCACCAGGGCGCTCGTCAATGGTTTGCCGCGCTGGCGCCGTTTTTTTTGCCACTCCTCCATTGCAATGGCGACATCCGAAAAAAGTTCTCTCCTTTCGCCAATTTGCTGATACTCCTCATGCCCCTTTCCGGCGACAAGCGCCGCATCATCATCCGCCATTTCGCAAACCGCCGCCGCGATGGCTTTTGCCCGCCCGGGAATAATGCGCAACTGACAATCCCTTTTGCCGCCTTTTGCTTGTTTGTAAAAACCGGCGGCGGCGGCATCGCGAATCAACTTCGGGTTTTCGCCGCGCGGGTTGTCATCGGTAAGAATGGCGATATCGGCAAGTTTTGCCGCGACTTTTCCCATCTCCTGCCGCTTGCCCTTGTCGCGCCCGCCGCCGCAGCCGAAAACAACAATCTTCCGCCCGCCGCCTATCACATTTATGGCAGCCGCCAAAGCATCCGGCGTATGGGCGTAATCCACATACATTTGTGTTTTGCCGACTTGCTGCATTCTGCCCGGCGGAAGTTGCAACTTTTTCGCCGCCGCGATAATATTGCCCCACGGCATTCCCGCACTTCTCGCTATCAAAAACGCCGCCAGCATATTGTCAATGTTGCAGCCCGCAAAAACCGCACCCGCGGGCGGTTGAAAATCCAACACTTCCGATTCGGCGATAATGCCGCCGCCGCCCGCCCGCCAAAGCAGGGAAGGGTTATCAACATAAACCGGTTTGTCGTCGCGGCAGAAAGTCAAAACCTTCATCGGCAAATCTTTTATTAACGCCGCGCAGTTTTTGTCGTTGCCATTAATTACCGCGCTTTGGATGCCCGGCATTTCAAACAACTTTGCCTTCGCCCGCCAATAGGAGCGCAAATCGCCGTGATAATCCAGATGGTCGCGCGCCAAATTGACAAGCACCGCGCAATCCAAACGAACATTCGCCAAACGATTTTGACAAATGCCGTGCGATGATGATTCCATAATCGCCGCGGAAATGCCGTCATCGGCAAACACTCTTAACAAGCGGTGCGTTTCGGCGGCATCGGGCGTTGTCGTTGTTGTCGCCGTCATCGTTTTGCCGGGGACTCCGGCACCGAGCGTGCCGATGACGGCGGCTTTTTTGAGCAGTTGCGCCGCAAACCATGCCGTTGTTGTTTTGCCGTTTGTGCCGGTAATGGCGGCGGCAAACAACTGTGCCGACGGGCGGCGATAGACATAATCCGCAATATCGCCGACATATTCGCGCAAGCCGGGCACCGCCGCATTGGCGATAGTATTCTTCGCCGGCCAGGCAAACCCTTCCGGCTCCCAAAGCACCGCCGCCGCGCCTTTTTGGACGGCATCGGCAATGTGCTTTCTGCCATCGTCATCGCCGCCCGGATACGCCAAAAATGCCGCCGCCCCGCCAATGCTTTCAAGGCGGCGGCTGTCGGCGCAAACTTCGGTTATCGCCGTTGGCAAACTTTCCATGACAACTTTGGCATTAAACCGCATTGCCATCCTCCCCCTGATTATTCCCCTGATTCTCCCCCTGCTTTTCGCCGTAAGGGGCGATGCCATTAATGACAAGGGCGCGGCGCATAATGTCGCTGAAAACCGGCGCCGCCGAAGTGCCGCCGCTCTCGCCGTTTTTGCGCGGTTCATCAACCATCACGGCAATGACATAACGCGGCTTTGCCGCCGGCGCCATGCCGACAAAAAACGCCCGCTTAAGCGTGTCGCTGTATGCGCCATTGACAAACTTTTTTGCCGTGCCGGTTTTTCCCGCTATCTTATAACCCGGCACGCTTGCCATTTTTGCCGTCCCTTCGGTAACGCCGGACATAATGTTTCTGACTCTCCTCGCCGTTTGCGCCGAAAGCACCCGTTGCCGGACAACCTCGCCGCCCGGCGACAACTGCGGCTGCAACAAAAAGCCGTCCGTGGCAAAAACCGAATACGCCCGCAATAACTCCAGGAGCGTGGCATTAAAGCCGTAGCCGTAGGCGTGGGTGGCAAAATCCTCCCGCCGCCATTTGGAATAATGGCGCACCGCGCCGCCCGCTTCGCCGTGCAAGCCGAGTATCGTCTTGCCGCCGCCAAAACCGACGGCGCGCAAAAAATCATAATAATGCTTCTCCCCTACGCGCCTCGCCAGAAGATACGCGCCGATATTGCTTGAACGCGTGAGCACTTCGGCGACGCTGACATCCTCCCTTATGTGAGAATCGCGCACGCGCAAAACGCCGACTCGCACGGCAGTCGCCGTAGGCAGTATTTCGTCTTCCTGCGCCAGTTGCAATTCCAAAGCCAAAGCGACGACAAAAGGTTTTGCCAGCGAGCCGCATTCCACCAAATCGGCGATGACGCGGTTTTTGGTAACTTCGCGCCCGCCGCGCAAATCGCCGGATTGTATGTTATTCGGGTTAAAACTCGGCGCGCTTGCCAGCGCCAGAATGTCGCCGTTTTGCGCATCCATTACCGCCGCCGAAACCGCCCGGGCATTGTGCTTGCGCAAGGCGCGCACCGCCGCATTATACGCCGCCGCCTGCAGGCGCGAATCAATGGCAAGTTTTAATACTCCCCCGTGTTTTGCCGGACGCAAACTGAATTCCTTCACAACGCTGCCTTTGCTTGTGCGCGCGGCGTGCACTTCGCCGTCTTCGGCGCCAAGGCGCTTTGCCATCATAAACTCAACGCCCTGCCCGTAACCCTTGTCATTAACATACCCCACAAGCGGCGCCGCCATCTCGCGCCCGGGATAAAAACGCGAACTGTCATAACTCGCAAACAAACCCTTAATATTCATCGCCCGCAACTTTGCCGCCTCAACCGGCGGCACTTTCTTTTTGAGCGAAACAAAAGCCGATGCGCCATTGATTTTTTGATAAACCGCTTCGGCGTCCAAACCCAGCACCGCCGCAACCGCTTGCGCGATATCGCGCAAATGTCCCGGGTTTGCCTTTTGCAACAACCTCGGGTCGGCGGCGGCATGATATAAATTCGCGCTCATCGCCAGCGGCATCCCGCGCCGGTCGGTTATCGTGCCGTGGTGCGAGGGAATAACCCGCCGCATTTCGTATATCTTTTTTATCTCGCCTTGCAGTTGCGGATGCAAATCGTGCAAGCGCCAAATGCCGCCGACCATCATCACAACCGGCGCCGCCGCCAAAGCGCAAAAAAAACAAACCAGCCGCACCGCCGATATCCGCAGGCGCGGCGGGACAAAATAACGCGGCGGCGTCATCGCGCCCAAAACACCAAAGTGCCGTCCGCTACCGACGGCTCGCGCATTCCCAACTGCCGCGCCGTTTGCGGCAGGTCCATCGGGTTAAACAATGTTTGCGCTTCCAGTTTCAGGTTGCGGTTTTCGTCCAGCAGCGCGCGGTATTCCGCCCGCAAGTTATCGCGCTCAGCCATCAGCACGCGATTTTGATGACGCTGATGCGTCATCGCCAACTGCGCTGCGGCAAAAGCCAGCGCCGCAACTATCAACAACCGCCCGCCCTTTGTCATCGCCCGCCGCCGCGTTCAAAAACCCGCAACTTCGCGCTTCGGCTGCGCGGGTTTGCCGCAACTTCCATCGCATCCGGCTTTTGCATTCCGCCAACCGCCGCCAACTCTCCCGCCGCAACTTTGCCCATGCCCGGAAAAGCGACACCGGCGGCAAAACGCTTGACCATCCGGTCTTCCAAAGAATGAAAAGCCAAAACCGCCAACCTTCCGCCGACCGCCAAAGCCCGCCGCGCCGCTTCCAAACCATCCGCCAATGATTCCAACTCGCGATTGACGGCAATGCGCAGTGCCTGAAAAACCCGGGTCGCCGGATTCAACTTGCCGCCGCCGAAAGGTTTGTGCTTGACGGTCGCGATGAACTTTGCCAGCAACAAAGTATCCGCCGGCGGCGTTTTCATTGACGCCAATGCTTTGGCGATGCGCCGGGCTTCCGGCTCTTCGCCGTAGTCGCGCAGGGTTTTCGCCAGCGATTCCACGCCGCTGTCGCGCAATAACTTTTGCGCGGTCATCTCTTCCCTTCGGTCCATGCGCATATCCAAACCCCCGGCGCGGCTGAACGAAAAGCCGCGTTCGGCATCGGCAAGTTGATAGGACGACAAACCCAGATCAAACAAAACACCCTGCACCGAAACCGCCCCCGCTTCGGCAAGCACTTGCGTCAGATCGGCAAAGTTGCGGCGGTAGAAACAAAAGCGGGCGTCCGCCACTTCTCCCGCCCGCTTTGCCGCATCTTCGTCGCAATCCAGCGCGATTAATCTGGCATCGGCGGATATCTTTTGCAGCAACATCCTGCTATGGCCGCCGCCGCCGAATGTCGCATCAACAAAAACACCTTCGCGCCCGCCGCCGACAACGGCATCGGTCGCCGCCTCGCACATTACGGCAATATGCCCGGGCGATGCCGCCTTGCCGCCACTTGTCAAACCCGCGCCGGTCATATCTTCAAATCCCGCCATAGTTGTTCCGACAAACCATCATCCTGCAAACGCGATTCCAAAACCTGATGCCGCTGCTCCCAGCGTTCTTCCGCCCAGATGCGCATGCGCCCGTTCATCACAAACAAAAGCGCATCGCGCCCGATCTGCGCCCGCGCCCGCAGGGCGTTGCTGATTAATATCCGCCCCGCCGCATCGGGGCGCACTTCTTCGGCGCAACCGACGACTATCTCTTCAATGTGCGAGTTGAAAAACGGCAGTTGCGGCATTTGCTCAAACTGCCCGACAATGCGCTCAAAAGCCGCGCCGTCATATAACGCAAGGCAGCCGTGCGGATGCGCCGTCAGATAGGCGCTGTCCATCGCCAGCACATAGTCGCGAAAGCGGTTCGGCAATGCCAGCCGCCCCCTGTCGTCCATCCGAATTTTTGCCGAACCGCATAACATACGCAGATAAATCCTCCGCTATGATTATACGCCAAAAAAACCACTTTTTACCAATTATTCCCACTTTTCCCCACAACTATTTTATTTCGGCAAAAAAAAGCACAACCGCTATCCGCCGCCCTCGCCGCCCAAAGGCGGATAAGAATGCAAAAGCAGCATCAAGCCGATAATGGTCTTGGCATCGGTAATGGCACCGCTTGTCATCATCTTCGCCGCCCGCTCCAGCGGTATTTTGACAATGTGCAAAAACTCGTCCGGCTCGCCCGCATGCCCGCGATAGGTCAAATCCCGGGCGATAAAAAGCCGCGCCCGCTCGTCGCTATATCCCACGCAAACATCCAAATCGGCGGCAAAATCCCACCGCCTGGCGACATAACCCGTTTCTTCCAGCAACTCGCGCCTGGCAGCCGTCAGCGGCGCTTCGCCATCGTCCAACTTTCCGGCGGGCAACTCCCACAAATGTCGACCTGTCGCATAGCGGTATTGCCATTCCAGCAATATCGTATTGTCGTCCGTCATCGGCGCGATAATCACCGCGCCCGGATGACGGACGACTTCGCGCCATGCCAAAGCGCCATTTGGCAGGCGCACTTGGTCTTTTTGCACCGTCAGCATATCACCGGCAAAAACAACACCGCCGCCGACTTTGCACTCGGCATAATCCGGCAACTTGTCTTTGTCAAATCCGCCGGTTTCGTCAATCACATCCGGGTCAGCATTCCCGCTTTTGCCGTCATCATCGCCGCCGCCCATCTAAAACAACCTTGCCGCACTCGCGCAAACTGCCAGCAACGGACCGGGAAACATCCCCAGCAGCAAAACCAAAGCACCGGCGGCGGCAAGCGACAACTGCGCGGGCAATGGCAACTTCGGCAAAGTTTGCCCGCCTTGTTCCGGCGCGTCAAAATACATCAACTTCACCACGCGCAGATAATAAAACGCCCCAACCGCCGAAAGCAAAACGGCAATAACGGCAAGTGCCTGCAACTCCGCCGCCAATACCGCCTGCAAAACCGCCAACTTTGCGGCAAAACCGGCAAAAGGCGGCACGCCGGCCATGGAAAACATCAATATCAGCAAAACCGCCGCCGCCGCGCCGTTGTTTGCCGCCAGACCTTTGATATCGGCAAGTTCCGCCCGTTCGCGCCCGCCTTCGGCGAGCAAAGTCAGCGCGCCAAAGCCGCCGATGGTCATCAGCGCGTAGATGATGACATAAAAAACCGCCGCCGATGACCCTTCGTCGCCGCCCGCCAAAATGCCGAGGATGATAAAGCCGCTGTGGGCGATGGCGGAATAGGCGAGCATTCTTTTGAGATTACTCTGGGCGATGGCGGTAATGTTGCCGACCGCCAAAGATGCGACCGCCAAAACGGCAAGCATCTGCCGCCAATCGGCTTCCATAAGCCACAATGCTTCGGTCAATACCCGCAACATCATCGCAGTCGCCGCTATCTTCGGCGCGGCGGCGACAAACAAAACAACCGGCGCCGGTGCGCCCTGATAGACATCGGGCAGCCACATGTGAAAAGGCGCGGCGCCGAGTTTGAAAGCCAAACCGGCAAGCATAAAAACCAAACCCAGCGAAAGCGCCAAACGCGCTTCGCCGCCGTCCCGGGCGATGGCGGCGGCGATTTCGGCAATGCCCAGTTCGCCGGTCGCGCCATAGATGACCGACACGCCGTAGAGAAAAAGCCCGGAAGCCAAAGCGCCGAGGACGAAATATTTGATGGCGGATTCGGCGGCGCGCATGTTTTCGCGGTCAATGGCTATCATCGCATACAAACTCAGCGACATCAACTCCAAGCCGATATACAAGGGAAGAAGATGGGCGGCGGAAACAATCACAAGCATTCCCAGCGCGGCGGTCAGCGACAGGGCGTAATATTCGCCGCAGTTCATTTTGGCATCGGCGAGATAGCGGCGCGAGAAAAACAAACTGCCGCCGACGGCAAGCATCACCGCCGCCTTCATCAGCGCCGTCAGCGGATTTGCCATAAAAAGCCCGTTGAGCGCAAGCACCGGCGCATCGTCAAACCCGCGCCACGCGACAAAAGCGGCAACAAAACAAGCGACAACAACACCCCAATGCAAAACCCCCCGCCACCGGCGCGGCAAAAACAAATCGCCCAGCAGCGCCGCACAAGCGGCGGCAAAAACAAACACCTCGGTGTCCGCCCGCAAAAGATGAAAATCCGCGCCCATAAAACCCAAAGCCAAATTATACCTTTATGCTTGTTTTTTTGCCCGCCGGATTCTTTCTTTGGCTATGTTGTGATATTGTTTGTCAATCTCAAAGCCGATAAAAGCGCGCCCCAGTTTTTTGGCAACCGCGCCGGTCGTCCCCGAACCCATAAAAGGGTCCATAACAATATCGCCCGGGTTAGAGCCGATATTGATAATTCTTTCCATTAGCGTTTCCGGTTTTTCTGTCGGATGCTCGGTGATGTGTCGCTCGGCTTTGATATCCCACAAGTTGCGCATCTGCTTGTCGCCGTTTATCGCTTTGGCATATGCGTAATTGAAAAGATACTTCTTGCTTTTCGCCGCAATCCATATCAATTCGGTTGATGGCGCGAGCCGGTTGCAAACGCGAATTGGCGGGGCATTGCGCTTAAACCAAATCACATCATTAACAATCCAAAGCCCCGCCTTTTTCAGCGCGCAGCCAACAGACGGATGATTATGAAGAGTGCCGGAAATCCAAAGCGTCCCGTCATCCGCCAAAACGCGGATGCATTCCGCAATCCAGCGTTCATTAAAAGCGTCAATGTCGGCAATGGAATCCCACGCCCCTTTGTCGCAAGTGGTAAGCCGCCCACTGCGGACGGTTTGATGCCCCGCGCCCGAAAGATTATAGGGCGGGTCGGCAAAAACAAGCCGCGCGCAACCGGAGGGAATTTTTTTCATTCCCACCAAGCAGTCGCCGTTGCCAAGTTTTATTTTTGGCGCGCTTTGCATATTCTTTCGTTTGCCGCATTAATATAGCGGTCGTTTAATTCCATTCCAATCCATTGACGACGAAGGCGCTCGGCGACAACCGCCGTTGTACCGCTTCCCATAAACGGGTCCAAGACAATGTCGCCGTCGTTTGTTGCCGCCGTGATAAATACTTCCAACAATCTTTCCGGCTTTTGCGTGGGATGCAGGGCGCGGCGCGAATCTTCGGCGCAGATGCGCTCCTTTCCCTGCACCAAAGGCAACTCAATAAAATCCGGCATTTGTTTGTCCGAGCCGTCTTTTGCCTTTTCCGGATTCATCGCTTTCAGGGCATTATAGTTAAAAGTCCAGCCGCTCCCTTTGACAAACCAGCAAGTGTATTCGGTTGTGTGCGTAAAGAGGCGCTTGGTTATGCTCGGCATCGCGTTTGGCTTGCGCCAAACGATTATGTTTTTTTGCCGCAACCCCAACTTCTTGGCGCAAACAATAACTTCGCCGATGTTATGCATACTGCAAGCCACAAACAAACTGCCGGACGGCTTTAACACGCGATGCGCCTGTGTAATCCACTGCTCGCAAAAGCGGGCATAGCCGCTTTCGGTGAACGAGTCCCACTCCTCGTTTATTTTGTAGTATGCGCCGCCGGTTTTGTTATTCGGCAAAGCCAGCGGGCGATGCGATGCGTTATAGGGCGGGTCGGCATAAATCATGTCAATGCTTTCGCCCGACATTTCTTCGCGCATCAGGGCGATGCAGTCGCCCCGATAAATTGCACCGGAGGCAAGGTTGCCGGCATCGGTTGCCGGGCGGGTTATTGCGACTGCTTCCATTGTTCTATTATAAGGTCGGCATCTTTGCGCCATTTTTCGCTTGTCTTCATCGTTTCCACGGATACCGCCAAACGGTCAAGCAGCGTTTTTATGTTGTTGCGATTGAGCGGGGTTTTCAATTGGGCGCGGTTTGCGGCAAACCGGAGAATGCCGGAAAACTGCTTTACGGTCATTGGCGCGAGAAGTTGCTTCTCGTTTTCATAACCGCCTTTGGCGCAAAGATGAAACATATTGATGGTGTCCTGATGCAGGCAGGGCGCGATGAAAAGGCAATAAGCGGGCTTGCCGCCGTTTTTCGCCTTAAATTCCCGCAAATGCCGCATAACCGGTTGCGCTTCGTGTATCCATTGCTTGCTGTCCCTGTGAAGGGTGACTTCGCAAATGGAGGCAAAAGCACCGTAGTAGCATTCTATGTCAGCCTTTCCGGCGAGGGCATGACCGGACGGCAAACCATCATCGCCCAGAGAATAGTTGGGGCGTATTTCTTCGGCATCATTCAATATCCCCAGCCCGCGCGCGGCAAGCCATTCCAATTTGATAGACAAGTTGCTACCGCTTCGGGGCAGGGTTTCCAATTCCTTGATGCAGTTTTCAACCTCAACCGGATTGCGCAGGGCGGCTTTTTCTTTTTCACCGGCGGCGCGGGCAATTGACACACGCAGGGAATTACGCAGTTTCTTAAGGGCGGCGGTGTCCATTTGCTTAATATCCGCTTGTTTCGGCTTGACCGATGCGGGCGAATGCGCCGCCAAAAAACTGACCGTTTTGGTTAGTTCGGGTTTTGTTTCCCCCGGCAAGTCGGGTTGTTTTGCCGATGCCAAAAACGCCGCATATTCCTGTTTCATTTGGAAGGCGGGACGCGCATCATCGCGGTCAAACAAAGATGACAATTCATTTTGGCGCATCGGCTCCAAATTGACATACTTGCCCCACTCGGAGATGCGTACATATTTCGTCAACCGAAAATACCGCAAGGCATTATCGGCGTAATCGTGTGCATTTTTAAGTTGATAGCCGGGGCGCAAGCGGGCAATTTCGCGCCAGCAAAAATCATCGCGCTTTGTGTGGAGAATCTTCGCGGCGCGGCGGCGCAACTCAACAATATCCCGCGCAGTTTTGTTTATCTTGCGATAATCAATCAGCGTAATCCCAAAGCCCATAACTTCCAAAAAGGACAACCCTTTGGCTTTCATGCCATCTTTTCGGCACAAGTCATTCACTGCGTCAATCAGGCGCAAAAACCCAACAAAGGGCTTTATGTTGTAGCCGTCCTCGGGTGGAAAACCGCGCGCATCCAGCACATTGGGAATCTCCCATTTCAGCAACACACGCATAAAGATGTCGGCGTAATCATCTTTTTCCGCCAGCAATGCTTTGCCGCTTTCGGTGATTTGCACGCGCTTGCCCGCAAAGATGGCGCGCTTGTCCGTGAGGGCGGCAAAGCCCAACTTTTCCAGCGGCTTGAAAGAAACCCGCCCGCGCATGGGCGCATCTTTGTAGTTTTTGCTTGTGAAAATGCGCTGTGCATCGTCAAACGGAATATCATCGCCGCTTTCCAGCAGTTTGATATCCCGCTTTGGCAAACCCTGATAAAACTGCTTACTGCCAACGCCATAAAGACGCGCTTGCAGAAGGCGAATCTGATACTCCACCTGCGCGGCTTTATTCCATTCCTCGCCGCTCATATCTTTGAGGACGCGCAAAAAATCCGGCAACCGCGAAGGTTCGCGCACCGTAGTGGAAATAGACCAAGGGCTAATCACAACGCCGGTCATAACTTCCCTTCTTTGACATGCGCCAGCAAACTTTCCGCTGCAGAATCGGGCGGGTTATTAGTCGCCGCCGCTGACGATTCCCTTGTCGCTTAGGAGTTTGGTCATTTCGCCGCTTTCGTACATTTCGCGGATGATGTCGGCGCCGCCGACGAACTCGCCTTTGACATACAACTGCGGGACGGTGGGCCAATCGGAAAAATCCTTAATGCCCTGGCGGA
>JBPCWZ010000128.1:0-9257 GCA_051009015.1 Gammaproteobacteria bacterium
GTTTGCATTGCCGCCGCCGCCCTTTGCAAGTTTGCCAAAGTTTCGGGCATCCGGTCATTGACGACGAAGGGCGTTATGTTTGCGCCGAGTTCCAAAACTGCCGCATTGTTTCGTTTTATATGCCGTCCGGCAGCAGCGGCGATGTGCGGCTGCGGGTCAAAATGCGGGTAATGTCCGCGCTTTACCAAAGAATGAAGGAGTGGGCGGCGCAAGCGGAAAAAGGCGAAAAACAAACACTCCTGTGCGGCGATATTAATATCGCCCATACTTGCAAAGATTTGCATAACTGGCGCAGCAATCAAAAAAACTCCGGCTTTTTGCCCGAAGAGCGCGAATGGCTGGATGCGGTTGTCAACAAACTCGGAATGATTGATGTCTTCCGCAAACTCAACGACAGCGGCGGCGAATATACCTGGTGGTCAAACCGCGGGCGGGCGCGGGAGAAGAATGTCGGCTGGCGTTTGGATTATCAACTTTCCACTCCCCTTTTGGCGGCGCGGGCGCGGCAAACTTTTGTTTATCGCGATGCGATGTTTTCGGATCATGCGCCGGTTTTTGTCCGCTATCATTTTGCTTTGCGGTGAAAGTTTTGCAACTTCTGCCCTCCCTTGGCATCGGCGGCGTGGAGCGCGGCGTTGTTGAGTTGTCGCGGCGGTTGTCCGCCCGCGGGTTTTGCAGTATTGTCGCGGCAAACGGCGGGGATTTGGCGCGGGATATTGTTAATGACGGCGGCAGGTTTGTCCATATGGATTGCGCGGGCAAAAACCCGCTTGGCGCGGCGGCGAGAGTTCGCCAATTGCACACACTCCTTACGGAAGAATCGCCGGATATTATTCATGTCCGCAGCCGCGTACCGGGCTGGCTGCTTTTCTTTGCCCGCCGCAAAACCCCGCGCCCGAAAGCCAAAGTGGTTTCCACCATCCACGGCATTTATCATCCGGGTTTTTACAGCGGCATTATGACAAAAGCCGATGCGATTATCTGCCCGAGCAATGCCGTTTGGCATTACGCCCGCAAACATTACAACGCGCCGGAAAGCAAACTGCATCTTATCCATCGCGGCATTGATTTTGATTATTTTGACCCGCAAAAAACCGATAGTGATTTTTGCGCCGCCTTTCGCAAGCGTTATCAATTGCAAAACAAACGCATCGCCCTTATGGCGGCAAGATTGACGCAACTTAAAGGGCATGCTGTTTTTGTCCGCGCCCTTGTCGCCCGCGCCGACTTAACGGGTTTGATGGTCGGCGGCGGCGGCGCGTCAAGGCAAAAACGATTATTGCAACTTGCACACCGCGCCGGAGTTGCGGAGCGGATAATATTCGCCGGAGCGCAAACAAACATGCGCGAGATGTATGCGATAGCGGATATTACCGTTTCGGCATCAACGCGCCCGGAGGCATTCGGGCGCACGGTTGCCGAGTCGCTGGCGATGAATACTCCGGTTGCCGCTTGTGCGCATGGCGGTGCTTTGGATATTGTGCAAGACGGCGTTAATGGTTGTTTGTTTGCGCCCGGCGATATTTCCGCCCTTGCCGCCGCCATTGACCGGGGGCTTTTGCTGCGCGATGGTTTGCGCGAGTCGGTTTTGCCGATGTCGCTGGATATGATGTTTGACAAAACGCTGGCGGTTTATCAATCGCTGCCCGGCAGTTAAAAGCCCGTCATTCCCGCTTCCCCCGTCATTTCCGCGAAAGCGGGAATCTCCTTTTGCCGAATTCGTTAATTCGGGCGGCGGTTGTATTAGAATATCGGCAAATTCTCAACGGAGGACATGACAATGCAAGCAACTCGCAACTTTCTCACCGCCGCCATTTTGGCGGGGCTTTTCGCCATCATCGGCGGCGCGGCTTTCGCCGATGATGATGCTATGCCTTTGCATCGGGCGGCGACAAATGGCGATATCGCCGAAGTCAAACGCCTGATTGACAACGGGGCGGATGTTGATGAAAAAGACGAAAAGGGCAAAACGCCTTTGCATTGGGCGGCAACATTCAGCCGCACCGAAGTCGCACTCGCTCTCATCAAAGCGGGGGCGGATATTGACGCAAAAGACAAACACGGACAGACGCCTTTGCATTGGGTGGCATCCAGCGGCGAAGCCGAAACCGCACTCGCCCTTGTCAAAGCGGGGGCGGATATTGAGGCAAAAAATAACGATGGCGGGACGCCTTTGCATACTGCGGCACAGGCGGGCAAAGGTCAAACCGAACTTGCACTCGTCCTTGTGGAAGCGGGGGCGGATATTGACGCAAAAGATAACAATGACTTGACGCCTTTGCATTTGGCGGTACAAGTCAGCCATATCATTCCAACCGGAGAAGTTGCGCTTGCCCTTGTGGAAGCCGGGGCGGATATTGACGCAAAAGAAAAAGAAGGCATAACGCCTTTGCATTTCGCGGCACTTAACGGCAAAACCGAAATCGCGCTCGCCTTTGTCAAAGCGGGGGCGGATATTGACGGACAGGACACATACGGACGAACGCCTTTGCATTTCGCGGCACTTAATGGAAAAGCCGAAACCGCGCTCGCCCTTGGGGAAGCGGGGGCGGATATTGACGCAAAAGACGAAAAGGGCGAAACGCCTTTGTATTATGCGGCATCCGCCGCCCAAACCAAAACCGCGCTCGCCCTTGTCAAAGCGGGGGCGGATATTGACGCAAAAAACGAAAAGGGTGAAACACCTCTTCATGGTGCGGCAAAATTCGGTCCGACCAAAACCGCGATTGCCCTTGTGGAGGCGGGAGCGGATATTGACGCAAAAGATAAAGAGGATATAACGCCTTTGCATTATGCGGCGGGAACAGACCAGACCGAAATTGCGATTGCCCTTGCGGAAGCGGGGGCGGATATTGACGCAAAAGCCACAAAGGGCTCGACACCCCTGCATTGGGCGGTGCATAACGATAATACCGAAACCGCGATTGCCCTTGTCAAATCAGGGGCGGATTTGCACGCGCAAAACGATAACGGAGAAACACCGCTGGATGTTGCCATACAAAAGCATGGCAAAGACGGCAAAATGGTGCAGTTATTGCGCGAAAATGAAAGCACTTGGCAAAAAGCAAAAAAATGGCTATTCGGCGACTAATTGCCTTATGCATTGCCGCCCGATGCAAAAGCAGGGCGGCAAATAGCACCATCGGCGGTTTATGGATTCCCGCTTGTGTGGGAATGACGATATTAAAGCCCTGTAAGGGCGACCCGAAACAACAACGGCGGTTATGATGATGCGGCGGGATTTTGCCGGGCTTTGCCCTGCAAAAAAAAGGGTCGCCCTTACAGGGCTATATTTTTATGATGCCGATTCACAGGGCGTTGCCCTGTGCTATAACATGCCGCCCTTACAGGGCTTTAATAATGTCGCCGCTATCGCGGCGATGGTTTGGGAGATTCCCGCTTTCGCGGGAATGACGAGGGATTTTTGGAGGATGTCCGCTTGTGCGGTAATGACGAAGATGGGCGGGAATAATATTAAAGGAATGCGGGGGGCGGTATAATTGCCTGTTGTGAAAGAGACGATTTGTATTGCGGGGTTGGGGTATGTCGGGCTGCCGCTTGCCGAGTGCTTTGTGCATGCCGGTTTTTGCGTTGTCGGTTATGATGCCGATGGCGAAAGAATCGCGCAGTTGCAAAGCGGCAGGGATATCGGCGGCGAATTGTGCGAAGGGCGGCTTTCGTCCATTTTGCCGAATCTGACTTTGACTGATGATATCAATGCGGCAAAGGAATGCACTGCGTATCTTATCGCCGTGCCGACTCCGCTTGACGATGGCAACAAGCCGGATTTGTCGCCTTTGCGCGCCGCTTGTGTTGCCATTGGCGGCGTGCTTAAGCGCGGCGATGTTGTTGTTGTGGAATCCACGGTGTATCCGGGCGTTACCGAAGAAGTTTGCGCGCCGTTGCTGGCGCGGGTTTCGGGTTTGCGTTATAACGATGATTTTGTTTGCGGCTATTCGCCCGAGCGCATCAGCCCCGGCGACAAAAGCCGCCGCGTTGCCGATATCGTCAAAGTAACCGCCGGTTCCACCGCCGAAGCGGCAAAGCGCGTTGATGATTTGTACCGCGCCGCCATCACAGCGGGGACGACTCCCGCCCCGTCCATTCGCGTCGCCGAAGCGGCAAAGGCGGTTGAGAATACACAGCGCGATGTCAATATCGCTTTGATGAACGAGTTGGCGATGCTTTTGGAATCGGCGGGTTTGGACAGCGGCGAAGTGTTTGCCGCCGCCGGCAGCAAGTGGAACTTTTTGCCTTTTTCGCCCGGGCTGGTCGGCGGGCATTGCATTGGCGTGGATCCGTATTATCTTCTTCACAAAGCGCAAAGTTGCGGCTATTCGCCAAACTTGATACTGGCGGCGCGGCAGATAAATGACGGAATGGGGCAATATGTCGCCCGGGCTTTGTTGCGGCTGATGATGTTGCGCGGCATTACCGTCAAAGGCGCGAAAGTGCTGATACTCGGCTTTACTTTCAAGGAGAACTGCGCCGATGCCCGCAACAGCCGGGTTTTTGATTTGCATCGCGCGCTTGCCGAAGTCGGCTGCGAAGTGCGGGTTTGCGACCCGCTTGCCGATGCCGCCAAAGTGCGCGCCGAATACGGCATAACGATTAGCGCGGATTATGAAGCCGAACTGGCGCAAAAGCCCGCGGCGGTTGTTTTTGCCGTTAGCCATGCGTGTTTTGGCGATATTACTTCGGCGCAACTGCAAGGTATGCTTGTCGCCGATGTCAAGGGTATCGCCCCGCGCGCCGATTGGCGGTTGTAAAATAACGCTTTTTTGGGAGAAACACAAATGACAGACGAACAACTGATAACCATCGGCAAAAACGGCGAGCGGCAAACGCCGGATAAACCGGTCATCCCGTTTATAGAAGGCGACGGCATCGGCGCGGACATTACGCCGGTAATGCGCAAGGTTGTGGATGCCGCCGTGCAAAAAGCATACGGCGGCGCGCGCAAGATAATGTGGCGCGAGGTTTTTGCCGGTGAAAAATCCGCAAAGCAAAGCCCGAAAGGCGATGACTGGCTGCCGGAGGCGACTTTGGCGGCTATCAAAAAATACGCCGTCGCCATCAAAGGACCATTATCAACGCCGACCGGCGGCGGCATGCGCTCGCTCAATGTCGCTATCCGCCAAAATCTGGATTTGTATGCCTGCGTTCGGCCGATTCGCTATTATGAAGGCATTGATTCTCCGCTCAAACACGCCGAGCGCACCAAGATGGCGGTATTCCGCGAAAACACCGAAGACATATACGCCGGAATAGAATGGCAGGCGGGCGGCGATGAAGTCCGCCGCCTGATAACCTTTTTGCGCGAGGAGATGGGCGTTGATGGCATTCGCTTTCCCGATACTTCCGCGATAGGCATCAAGCCGGTTTCCAGCGAAGGATCCAAAAGATTGATACGCCGTGCGCTGCGCTATGCCATAGATTACGACCGCGAATCGCTGACGCTTGTGCATAAGGGCAATATTATGAAATACACCGAAGGCGCTTTTATGCGCTGGGGTTATGAACTTGCCGAAGCCGAGTTTGGCGCGCGCCCGCTGGACGGCGGGCCCTGGCGGGTTTTTGCCAATCCGAAGACCGGGCGGGATATTATTGTCAAGGATTTTATCGCCGACAACTTTTTGCAGCAGATTCTCATCAAGCCGCAGGATTTTGATGTCATCGCCACGATGAATCTCAATGGCGATTACATATCGGACGCCCTCGCCGCACAAGTCGGCGGCATCGGCATCGCGCCGGGGGCGAATATATCGGATTATTACGCGGTATTTGAAGCAACACACGGCACGGCGCCAAAACACGCCGGAAAAAACAAGGCAAACCCCGGCTCTTTGATACTTTCGGCGGAGATGATGCTTAATTACATTGAATGGCGCGAAGCGGCGCAGTTGATAGTGCGCGGAATGGCGGCGGCGATAAGCGCGGGCAAAGTAACCTACGATTTGGCGCGCAACAAACCGGAAGCCAAAGTCCTGTCCTCCTCCGCCTTCGGCGAAGCCGTCATACAAGCAATGTAGCATCCGCCGCCTCGGGATTTTGGTGATAACTATCGCATTGGCGATAATCTGAGGCATTGTTGCAAAGGCGGGCTTAATCGGATAACTCGCGGGCTCGGCGGGCGCTGGCTTTTGTTGCGGCGCGGATTATTTTGGCGAATCCTTGTTCGCGCATTAGGGTTATCGCCCGCTCGGTTGTGCCGCCGGGGACTGCGATATTCTCGCGCAATGTTTGCGGCGTTTTGCCGGATTGCTCCGCCAGTGTTGCCGCGCCGGATATTGTTTGCAGCACGAGCATCCGCGCTTCGGCTTCGTCAAAACCCATCTGCCGCGCCGCATCTTCCAATGCTTCGGCAAAATAAAAAACATAACCGGGCCCGCTTCCCGATATTGCCGTTGCCGCCGCCATCATCTTTTCGTCTTTCAGCCACAAGGTTTTGCCGACTGCGGCAAATATGTCGTCCGCCGTTTGGCGCGTTTTGGCATCCGCTTGCGGCGCGCACAATGCCGTCATTCCTTTGCCGACTTGCGCCGGCGTGTTTGGCATGGCGCGAATATGGGCGCAGGCATTTGGTGCGCATTGTTTCATCTGCGCCAATGTCAGCCCGGCGACAACCGATATCAGCGGCGCATTAATCGTTATCCGCCCGCAAACCGCTTTGGCATCCGCCGGACGCACCGCCAAAACAACCGCCGTTGCCGCCGCCGGAATATTGTCCGCGCCGATGACCGTGCCGACATCATAAAGCGACTTCAACCTTTGCAATGATTCTGCACTGCGACCGGCGACGACAATCCGCTGCGGCGGATGACCGGCTTTTATCATGCCGCCGATGATGGCACTTGCCATATGCCCGCCGCCGACAAAAGCCAAAAGCGAATGCGGCATTTAACCCGCCGCCGCCTTTGTCGGGCGCGCGCCAAAAAGCGCCGTGCCAAGGCGCAGATGCGTTGCGCCTTCGGCTATCGCCTGTTTATAATCGCCGCTCATTCCCATTGATAATCCGTCCATTTGCAACTTCAACATGTCATTAATACTATCGCGCAAACGGCGCAATGCGGCAAATGCTTCGCCCGCGCTGCCCGCCGGATTTGGCATGCACATCAATCCTTTGACGACCAGATGCGGCATCGCCGCGATATCTTTTGCCAAAGATGCCGCCGCCTTTGGCGATGCGCCGCCTTTGCCGACTTCGCCGTCAATATTCACCTGCACAAAAATCGCCAGAGGTTTGCCGAGCGGGGCGCGCGCCGCCGACAACTTCGCGGCAAGGGCGGCGCTGTCCACGCTATGGACATAATCAAACAACCTTGCGACCTGTGCTGCTTTGTTGCTTTGCAACCTGCCGAGATAATGCCAAACGACCGGCAAACCCCGGCATTCTGTCATCTTGCCGCGCGCTTCCTGCACATAGTTTTCGCCAATGTCGCGCACGCCGCATTCGGCAATATGGCGGACATCGGCGGCGGGAAAAGTTTTCGCCGCGCCGACAATGGCGACTTCGGCGACATCGCGCCCGCAACTTTGGCAGATGGCGGCGATATCTTCGCGGACGGCTTTTGTCGCGCCGAAAATGCATTCCTGGCGGGTTTTCATTGTAAAATGGGCGATATGCCGCCGCAGGTGCGGGGGCGCAAACAACAACAGGGGAAAACAACCATGACCGAAAAAGCGAATATCAAAGAGTTGCTGGATTTTACCGCAAAAAACGACATATCCGACTTGCACATCTCCACCGGCTTGCCGCCGATGGTGCGCAAATCGGGCGAGATTGAGCATTTTGACCAGCCGCCGCTGGAAGCGGAAGAGGTTTTGGCGATGATCAAAGAACTCGCCATTCCGGAAGATTTCCAGCGCTTTGAGAAAACGGGCGATATGGACTTCGCCTATCAGTTGGGCGAAACGGCGCGCTTTCGCGTCAATGTCTTCCGGCAAATGCGCGGTCCGGGCCTCGTCTGCCGGACGATCCCGACCAAGATCCTCAGTTTGGAAGACCTGAAAACGCCGTCCATCTTCGCCGACATTACCTTGTATCCGCGCGGGCTGGTTTTGGTAACGGGGCCTACCGGCTCGGGCAAATCCACCACGCTGGCGGCGATGATTAATGAGGTCAATCTCACGCGCAGCGAGCATATTCTCACCATTGAGGATCCGGTTGAGTTTGTGCACAAATCCCAAAAAGCGCTGGTCAATCAGCGCGAAGTCGGCAACTCTACCGAAAGTTTTGCCTCCGCATTGCGGGCGGCTTTGCGGGAGGATCCGGATATCATTCTGGTCGGCGAGATGCGCGACCCGGAAACCATCGGGCTTGCGCTGACCGCCGCCGAAACCGGACACCTGGTTTTCGGCACTTTGCACACTTCGTCGGCGGCGAAGACCATTGACCGCGTTGTTGATGTCTTCCCCGAAGGCGAACAGGCAATGGTGCGGGCGATGCTTTCCGAAAGTTTGCGCGCCGTCATATCGCAAACGCTGCTGAAAAAAGTCGGCGGCGGGCGAGTCGCCGCGCACGAGATAATGATAGGCACCGCGCCCATTCGCAACCTCATCCGCGAAGCCAAAGTGCCGCAAATGTATTCGGCAATCCAAACCGGCAAAAACGACGGCATGCAAACGCTTGACCAGTGCCTCAAAGAACTGGTCGGGCAAGGCATCATTGAACAATCCATCGCCTACCGCGCCGCCGTCAACAAAAAAGATTTTGCCGATTAATCTTTGCCGGTTGGTTTTATAAAACCAGCCGGCCGGTGCCATCCTGCTGTCCGGCGATGGCGCGTTTTCCGCCGCATGCTTTGTGTAGCGCGCGGCGGACGCATTCGGGGCATTGTTGCAAAGCAACAATGCCGCGCCCGCCAAAGTGAGCGCTCCTTTTCGGCATTCCCGCGCAGGGCGGGAATCCGTTGCCGCGATAGCGGCGCGTTATCAAAGCCCTGAAAGGGCGACCGAAAACAACGGCGGCGGTTGCGGTTGTTTGACCGGTTTTTGCCGGGCTTTGCCCTGCAAAAGAATGTGCCGCCCTTACAGGGCTTTAATCTTAATAATGCCGACTCACGGGGCGGCGCGCTTTCGCGCTTTGCCCCGTGCTATGAACAGGACGCCCTTACAGGGCTATAACAAAAGGAGATTCCCGCTTTCGCGGGAACCGCGATTGAAGTCCGAAGTGCAGTGTTGGGATTCTATATCGGTATTGGGGTGATTGTCATTTCGGTCTTTGTTTCCGCCGGGGATTTGTAGCCCAATGACTT
>JBPCWZ010000129.1:0-7729 GCA_051009015.1 Gammaproteobacteria bacterium
GGCGGCAGTTGCGTTTTGACCTCGGCAAAGGGTTTCCGCTATTGACGACCAAAAAACTGCATTGGCGTTCCATCGCCCATGAGTTGTTGTGGTTTTTGCGCGGCGACACCAACATCGGCTATCTGAACGAAAACGGCGTTTCCATCTGGGACGAATGGGCAAATGCCGATGGCGATTTGGGACCGGGTTTATGGCAAACAATGGCGCAAATGGCAGGGCGATGGCGGCAAACCGATAGACCAAATCCGCGCCGCCATTGACGAGATACGCAACAATCCGCATTCGCGGCGCATTGTGGTATCGGCGTGGAATGTCGCCGATATGCCAAAGATGGCATTACCGCCGTGCCATGCGCTTTTTCAGTTTTATGTCGCGGGCGGCAAGTTGTCGTGCCAGTTATATCAGCGCAGCGCCGACATTTTTTTGGGCGTCCCTTTCAATATCGCCTCTTATGCCTTATTGACGGAAATGGTCGCGCATGTTTGCGATTTACGCCCGGGCGATTTTATTCACACTTTCGGCGATATACATTTGTATAACAATCATCTTGCCCAAGCCCGACAACAATTGCAAAGAACGCCGGAAAAGTTGCCAACCCTGCATTTTTCCCGCAAGGTAGCCGACATTGACGATATTCATTACCAAGATATTGTTTTACAAAACTACGATGCACTGCCAAACATTCCGGCAAAAATAGCGATATGACAATACCGATAGCCATTGTCGCGGCAATTGCCAAAGACAACATTATCGGCAAAGGGGGAGGTTTGCCGTGGCATATCCCCGAAGACCTGCGTCACTTTCGCGCCATAACAATGGGCGGCGCATTAATAATGGGACGGCGCACTTACGACTCCATCGGCAAACCCCTGCCGGGGCGTTTGAATATCATCGTCAGCCGCCAAAGCCAAACCATTGAAGGATGCCAAACGGCAACCTCGCCAACGGCGGCACTGGACATTGCCAAAGCATCGGGCAAAAACATATTTATCATCGGCGGCGAACAAATATACCGCCAACTCCTGCCGCAAGCGACAATCCTGCATTTGACGGATTTAACCGCCGCCATCGCCATAGAAAACGGCGATGCGACATTCCCCCCGATAAACAAACAAGAATGGCAGCAAACCAAAAGCACCCCCCTGCAAACAACCCCCAACGCAACATTCCAAACCCACCACCGCATAACCCCCCATTAACCATCATTCCCGCAAAAGCGAAAAACCATAAACCACCGCCTAATGCTATTTGCCGCCCTGCTTTTTAATCGGGCGGCAAGACAATGGCAATTAGTCGCCGAATAGCCATTTTTTTGCTTTTTGCCAAGTGCTTTCGTTTCCAAGCAGCAATCGCGCTATTTCGCTGTCTTCGCCATGCTTTTCTATGGCAACATCCAGCGGCGTTTTTTCGTCATTGCCGCGGGCATGCAAATCCGCCCCTGCTTTGATAAGAGCAAGCGCAGTTTCGGTTTGACCGTAATATGCCGCACTATGCAAAGGCGTCCCGCCATTATTAGATTTTGCGCCAATATCCGCCCCCGCATTGACAAGGGCAAGCGCGGTTTCGGTTTGACCTGTCAATGCCGCAATATGCAGGGGCGTCAGTCCATTTCCCGCCCTTGCGTCAAGATTCGCCCCCGCTTCCACAAGGGCGAGTGCGGTTTCGGTTTGACCACCCCCTGCCGCATGATGCAAAGGCGTAAATCCGTCGCTGTCTGTTGCATTGACATCCGTCCCGTCGTCAATCAGGCGTTTGACTTCGGCGATATCGTCTTTTCCCGCCGCCTGATGCGACTCTGCCTGCATATCCGCCCCGCTGTCAATAGGGCGTTTGACTTCGGCGGCATCGCCTTTGCCTTCCGCCTGATGCGATACCTGACCTGTCTCAACGAGATAGACACCCCAGCCAACAAAGGCGGCAAAGACGGCAAAGACGACAAAGGCAATCACGCCCAAGACACGAAAAAATTTACGCATGGTTTTCTCCTTTTATGTTTTGCAGTGCGACAAGCCGCCGCCCATCGTCATAATAACACAAAGCCCGCCAAATCACAATTCCATATCCGGCATGTCAAACAATAACGCCGCCAGTTTTTGGTTAATGTAATAGTTTTCGCGTCCCGGTTTTGTTTTTGCCAGCACGCCGCCCGCGGTAAGGTTGTCCAAATAGCGGGCGGCGGTGACGCGGGATACGCCCAGTTCTTTCGCCAAAACCGCCGCTTTGGTGTAGGGGCGGATAAAAATCGCATCAAGCAATTCGCGGCGGTGCGAAATGCGCAAGGCGCGAATGCTTTCTTCGTGCCTGTCGTGCAAATCGCGGATATTCTTCACAAGCGCGATAGTGTGCCGCGCCGTTGCCGCTATGCCGCGCAGCATATAAAGCAGCCATTCATCCCACCCCCGCCCGCTTTGCGTTTGCCGCAGCAGGCGGTAATAGTCGCCGCGCGTTTGTTTGATATAACGGCTCAGATACAAAAATGGCGCACTCAGCAAGCCCGCCTTGACCAAAAATAAAATGTTGATAATGCGCCCGGTTCTGCCATTGCCGTCATAAAACGGATGGATGGCTTCAAAGCGGCTATGCGCCAGCGCCATTTTTATCAGCGGGTCGTCGCCGTTTTCGGCGTTCAAGTATTTTTCCAGTTGCGCCATCATATCCGGCACTTCGTCGGGCGGCGGCGGCGTAAAAACCGTTTCGCCCGCGGCATTTTTCAGCACCGTGCCGGGCAGTGTGCGCCACTCGGTTTGATATCCGGTCAAAATTTGTTGTATGCCGATGATAGTGCGGCACGATAGCACTTGCGTCTCCCGCACTTTGCGCCAGCCGGCTTCCATCGCTTCGGCGTATTGCGATGCCTCTTTGGCGGCTGTGTTGCGGGGGACGGGACGCAAGCGGTATTCGTGCAGTTCCTGCTGCGTGGTAATAATGTTTTCTATGGCGGAACTGCTCTGCGCCTCTTGAAGTCCGAGCGTGGAAAGCAAAATGCGCCCATCGGGGATGGAATGCACCGCTTCATCAAGCCCCGCCAAAGGGCGGCTCGCCGCCACAAGCGCACGCAACATAGCGGGCGTCTCATACTCGTCCGGCGAAGGCGGGAAAGAAGGCAACTTGGAATATGCCATCTGCTCATAATACCCGAATTGTGAACAGATGGTGCATGTATCTGTTCATAAATTGCGAATTTTGAACAGGTAGGTTTGTTATGTGTGCAGAATTTGCGAATTTTGAACAGGTAAGTTGGACATCTGTGCAGAATCGGTGAATTTTGAACAGATAAAAACGACTGCCAAAAGAAAACAGGCGTAAAAACGGGTTATGCAAACTTGATGCCGTGGGCGGCGAAAGGTTGGTGGGTTATTCTTTTGCCGGTTGCGGCGTATATCGCATTTGCCAATGCGGGAACAAGCGGCGGGACTGCCGGTTCGCCTACGCCTGTCGGGGCTTCGGCTGACGGGATTATTATCGTTCGCACTTTTGGCATTTCGTTTATTCGCAGGGGTTGATAATCCGGGAAGTTGCTTTCTTTCACTTCGCCGTCTTCTTTCAATGTTATTTGATTGCGCATCGCCGCGCCCAAGGCATAACCTACGCCGCTTTCCATCTGCGCGCGGACGATGTCCGGATTTACCGCGATGCCGCAATCCACCGCGCACACGACTTCTTCCACTTTGACCGCCCCGCCATCGCTGACGGATATCTCCACAACCTCGGCGACAAAACTGCGAAACGACTCATGCACCGCAACGCCCTGAAACCTGCCCGCTTGTGCCTTGCCCCAGCCCGCCGCATCCGCCGCCGCCCGCAAAACAGCGGAATGACGCGGATGACTTTGCAAATGACGCAAGCGAAACGCAACCGCATCCGCCCCCGCCGCTTCCGCCAGCATATCCATTATCGTCTCAACCGCAAAAGCCGTATGCGTATGACCGACCGAACGCCACCACAAAACCGGCACCGCCGTTTGCATATTGCGAATGTCAACATGCAAGTTTGCCGAATGATACGGCATATCCGCCGCGCCTTCAACCGATGCATTATCCACGCCGTCTTTCACGCCCGCACCTTCAAACGGCGTGCCGATTAAGATGGATTTTCCGGCGATGCGCTGACGCCAGCCGGCAATGCCGCCATCGGCGTTTATTCCGGCGACAACCCGATGGGCGAACATCGGGCGGTAGAAACCGCCGCGAATGTCGTCTTCGCGAGTCCATACAACCTTCAACGGGCGCGAAGGATGCGGCGATGCTTTTAGCGCATGCGCCGCTTCGGTTTGATAATCCACATTTGGCGTAGCGCGCCGCCCGAAAGTCCCGCCCGCCAGCAGCGACACAATATTAACCTTCTCCGGCGGCAAGCCAAAAACACCGCCGACAGCCCCCTGCACAACACCCGGCAACTGACAGCCATCCCACAATGTCAAAATGCCATCGCGCATTTGGATAACGCAATTAAGCGGCTCCATCGGCGCATGCGCCAAAAAGGGAAAAGAAAAATCGGCGGCGACGGTCTTATGCGCATTTGCCAAAGCGCCATCGGCATCGCCGTTTTTGGCGGCGTCAAGCCCCGGCTTGTCCAGCGCATTAATATAATCCTGCATCATCCGCGCCGACGAGCGGGTTTCGGCTTTGGAAAAATCCCATTCGGCTTTGATGACACGGCGCGCTTTAATGGCAGCCCACAAAGTTTCGCCATAAACGGCAACGCCGCCGGGCACGGCTTTCGCGCCCGCATAGTTTTCCACACTGCGCGCGGCGGAGTCGTCAAAACCCGCCAGCATTCCGCCAAACTTCGGCGAGCGCAACACCACGGCATACAAAAGATTATCCGGGCGAAAATCCATCGCATACTGCGCGCTGCCGTCAAGTTTGGCGGCGATATCCTTGCGCGGGCGGGAAGGTTTGCCGATATGGACGAAAGAATCCGCCGGCTTAAGTTGCGGCTCGGCGATGGGCACGGTGACTTGCGCCGCAGCCGATGCCATCTCGCCATAACGCGCCCGCTTGCCGCCAAACGACAGGATGCCGTTTTCGGCGCGGATGTTTTCCGGCGCGGTTTTCCATTGTTGGGCGGCGGCGGCTTTGAGTTGCAAAAGCGCCGCCGCCCCGGCTTTGCGGTATTGCAAAAACGAGTTCGCCATTGCCGTGGAACCGCCGGTGCCCTGAATGCCAAAAAGCAAATTGGCATAGCGGGCATTGTCGGCGGGAGCAAATGCCGTTTCCACTTTGTCCCAGTCGGCATTCATCTCCTCGGCGACAAGAGTCGCAAGTCCGGTTGCCGGTCCCTGCCCGGCTTCCACATGTTTGACGATGACGATAATGCGGTCGTCCGGCGTTATGCGCACAAAGTCGGAGACAAACCCTTCGGCGGTTTCGTCCGTGATGAGTTTGGCATCGGCATTTTGCGCTTGTGTCGCAACAACGGCGGCGGCGGATGCGGCGGGCAAAGCGGCGGCGCTTTTGAGAAAACCGCGGCGGGAAAGGCGGGGGTTGAACTTCATCGTTATGCCTCCAAAATATCGCTCGCGCGCAAGATGGCATCGCGAATGCGGGGATAAGTCGCGCACCGGCAAACATTCCCCGCCATTTCTTTGTTGATGACTTCGGCGGTGGGTTTGGGGTTGTCTTGCAAAAGTTTGGCGGCGGACATTATCTGCCCCGACTGACACCATCCGCACTGCGGCACTTGCAACTCCGTCCATGCCCGCCGGATGGCATCGGCTTCTTTGCCGCCAACGCCTTCAATGGTCGTAATGCTCATCCCCTCGGCGGCGGCAAGCGGCATTATGCAAGCGCGCGCCGGATTGCCATTGAAGTAGATAGTGCAAGCCCCGCAAGATGCAACCCCGCAACCAAACTTGACACCGGTATACCCCAGCGTCTCCCGCAAAACCCAAAGCAACGGCGTATCCCCCGGCTCCTCAACCGAATGCGATGTGCCATTAACAGAAAAAGTTGTCATTTGTTTGATACTCCCGAATGAAAACGAACTAACGCCATTATACACGGATAACAAAAAAACAAACAGCCGATACAAGCGGGCGGCGATAATCGCATCTTTTTGGATTTGCGGTTTATAAAAAAATAGGGCGGTCATTACGACCGCCCTCCGAGCCATGCTGCGCCCCGCCATACAAAGCCATGCCGAGCCGGACAATGCCTAGCATCGCAACGCCGTGCCGCGTCATTTGTGCTTTGTTTTGCGAAAGATAATTCATAACCGCACATCATTTTGATTTATAAAAATAGGGCGGTCGTATTTGACCGCCCTCCAAGCCCAACCTCGCCAAGCCGTGCCAGACCTAGCCGCGCCGAGCCTCACTTCGCCGCGCCTTTCCCCGCCTCGCAACGCCGTGCCGCGTCATTTGTACTTTGTTTTGCGAAAAATAATTTATAAAAATAGGGCGGTCATAAATGACCGCCCCCCAAGCCGCGCCGTGCATCGCCAAACCTGACCACACCTCGCCAGACCAGACCGTGCATTGCATTGCCTAACCGCGCCTCGCCAGACCCAACCAAGCATCGCCGTGTGAAAAGTAGTTATCTGCTTTTTACCTTGTTGAATTCCTCAACCTCAAAGCGCCCGAACTGCGGGCGAAAGTCGCCCAGACCGGCGCGTTTGCCCGCAGTTTCCAGCCACAGCCGCACATCATCGTGGTTGCAGATATCTTCGTCAATGTCCATTGAAAAAGTGCAATCCCATTCCTTAAAGATGGGGCGCACTTTCATAATGGCACTGCGCTGAATGACAACCCTGCGCCGGTCGGTAAATTCCCCGCTTTTCCACAGGGCATCCGGCATTTTCTTTCCCTTAAAGGGAAAGTCAAACGCGCCGTGGTCATTAACCATAATGCCCGCTTTGGCATTCGGTCCCGCCTTGAATTTTTTTGCCCCTGCCACAATGCAGGCAAAAAGATTAACATCCGGGATGATAATCCTGCCCTGCTCGTCAACATACAGTGCGCCTATGAAGTCAAGTCGCGCAATCGCGTCCTTATCGGCATCGGTTTGGGGTTTTTTCTTGGTGAGTGCGGCTTTTTCTTTGGCATGCTCGGTTTGACTGTCAACGAGGGCGCCGTTGTGCATGAGGAGCGGGCGGACGCCGCGGATTTTGGCTTTGATTTCCATTGTGGTTTCTCCATCTTCTGCCGGGCGGGAAGCGGTTTCGGCGGGAGACGCCCGGCATATCGCCGCCCCCGTAATTCATTGGTGATTATATCATGGCAACGCTTGCACAGAGTCGTCAAGTTATCCAGACAATCGCCCTTGCCATCCCACCGCCGCGGATAGTTGCGATGATGCACTTCCAACCGCTCCTCGCCATCGCAAGCCCGGCAACGCCCGCCATCGCGAGCAACAGCAAGCCGCCGCAACTCCCCCCACTCCGAAGAGCGCATATACCCCTGCCATTTGGCTGAATTGTTTGCGGATGCAGTCAAGTGTGCGAGTCCGGTTTTTGCGCATTCATAACTTTTCTCCTTTGTTTGATGCAAGCCGGACAAAAGTATAGCAGGAAATTTCCCCGAGTCAGATTCCCGCCGGTTGCGGTGTTATAATGCGGGGCACAAAACGGCGGAACTAACCGCGCTTGCCAAAAGGCAGCATGCGGCGAAGGATATCGTTTTTGTCTATGAAATGGTGTTTTAGCGCGGCGGCGGCATGCCCTGATGCCAAAGCCGCACCGCAATACGCAGCCCAATAGTGCAGTTGAATGGCAACATCGCGAACGGCAT
>JBPCWZ010000130.1:0-6581 GCA_051009015.1 Gammaproteobacteria bacterium
TGCTCGATCACCGCATCCACCGCCACCGGCGCCGCCGGCGGCGCGCCGCCCTCTTGCGCATCCTGCGCGCGCGCGCCATGCGCCGCCAACGCGAGCGCGATGGCGATGACGCGAAGAACGAACGGAAAGCGGAGCAAGCGCAGCGAACGCGGCGCGAAGGCGAACAACTTCATCGGCGCATTATCGCCGATATCGCCCTCGATTGCGCGGCGACGGCGAACTACGGCTTCACGCGCAATAACGGCGGGGGGAATGTTTTTTGTTGGTGTAGCGCGAGCGCAGCGAGCATTCTCACCCATCATCCGCCCGCGACGCGCGCGCCATAAACGCAGCGACGGCGTCGATCTCCTCGGCGCATACGCCGTGCTCGATCGGGTACTCGCGCCATTCGACCGCGTAGCCCGATTCGGTCAGCGCGTCGCGGCCGGCGCGCGCCAAAGCGATCGGGATCAGCGGGTCGTGGCGGCCGTGGGCGAGCAGGATCGGGGTGCGCCGGTTGGCCGCCGAGCGCTCCGCCGCGAGCGCGTCGGCGCACGGCAGATACGCCGACAGCGCGATCACGCCGGCGAGCGGCGCATCGAAACGCAACGCGGCATGCAGCGCGACCGCGCCGCCTTGCGAGAAGCCGGCGAGGAACACATCGCGCGAAGCGATGCCGCGCCGCGCCTCGCGCGCGATCAACGCGCGCGCGATCGCCGCCGACTGATCGAGCCCGGCGCGGTCGGGCGCGCGCGCCAGATCCGCATCGGCGATGTCATACCACCCGCGCATCCGCATGCCACCGTTGATCGTGATCGCGCGCACCGGCGCATGCGGCAGCACGAACCGCATCGCCCGCGCCGACGACCCGCCCAACGCCGACGCCACCGCCTCGAAATCATGCCCGTCCGCGCCCAGCCCGTGCAGCCAAATCACCGCCGCCGTCGCCGCGCCGGTCTCGACCTCGACCGGCGGATCGAGATTGAAGTCGTCGAAGGATGGTTCGGGAGAGTCCATGTTGTCTGCGCTCGGTCGGAGGGCGGTGTTATACTATCACGATGAACCAAACCGACGCCTCGGCGCACACGCACGCTGAGGAGAACATCGAAAAACTGAAAGCCAAACTGCGCGAGTTATTCCAACTCGACCGCGGCGACTTGGACTTCGGCTTGTATCGAATCATGTCGCTCAAGCGCGACCAAGTCTGCGAGTTCTTGGATGAACAACTGCTGCCGCAAGTAACGGAAGCGTTGGGGGATATTGCGGAAACGGACACAACCTCGATACAGGAAGACCTGGATGAAGCGATAAAAGATGCGCGCCGGCACACGCGAAATGTGGATGATTCCCCTCTTGTTCAAGAGTTAAGAAAAAAACTAAACGCCGCCAAACTAGATTCGCAAATCGAAGCCGACACCTACAATCATCTCTATAACTTCTTTGCGCGATACTACGACGAAGGCGACTTCATGTCGCTGCGCCGCTACAAAAGCGCGGGCAAGGAATCCTACGCGATTCCCTACAACGGCGAGGAAGTGAAACTGCATTGGGCGAACGCCGATCAGTATTACATCAAGACCACCGAAAACTACGCGTCGTATGTTTTCACCGCCGACCAAGGCGGCAAAGGCGCGCGGGTTCGTTTTGAAATCGCCGCCGCCGATAATGAAAAAGACAACATCAAGGAAGCGAACGGCAAGGATCGGTTTTTTGTTTTGGCGAAAGATTTCATCGCCGAGCAAGAGAATTTAACCATCCGCTTTGAGCATCGCCCGCTCAACGACGGCGAGAAGAATAAGTATCCGAAAAACGGCGCTAAGCGGCAGGGCGAAATCAATGCGGACGCCGAAGCGCGCATCAAAGCCAAACTCTCCGGCAAGTCAAAATTTTCCAGCCACTGGCTCGGCGCGCTCGCTGCGCCCTGCCCGACCGAATGCGACGCCGAGCACAGCGTGCTCGGCAAACACCTCGCCGCTTACACCGCGAAGAATAGTTTTGACTATTTCATCCACAAAGACCTCGGCGGATTTCTGCGGCGCGAATTGGACTACTACCTTAAGAACGATGTCATCTCGATTGACAATCTTGAACTGGCCGATGATCCATTTGTCTTTATGCGCGGCTTGGCGCAAGTGAAAGCGATCAAGACCGTCGGCAATAAGATCATTGATTTCCTCGCGCAACTGGAGGACTTCCAAAAGCAACTCTGGCTGAAGAAAAAGTTCGTGCTGGAGACGAACTACTGCGTGACGCTCGACAAGATTCCCGAGTCGCTGTATGCGGAAATCGCCAAGAACAAGGCACAGCGCGATGAATGGGTGCAACTTTTCGCCACCGACGAAATCGGCGGCGGCAAGAAACTGACCGCCAAGTTTCTCAAAGAAAATCCGCATCTGGTGTTGGACACGAAGCACTTCGACCAAGCGTTCACCGACAAACTGCTCGCCGCCTTATCTGACCACGGCAGCATCGAGGAGCAAATGAACGGCTTGTTGATTCACGGCGAGAATTTTCAGGCGTTGAACTTGTTGCAGGAAAAATATCAGGAGCAAGTGAAGTGTGTGCATATCGATCCGCCGTATAACACGAAAACGAGCGGCTTCATCTACAAGAATAACTACAAGCACTCCAGTTGGCTTGCGATGATGGAGAATCGCATCTCCATTTCACTGCCTTTCATCTCTGGGGCTGGTTCTTTCCTTTGCCATATCGATGAAAACGAATATGAGCGACTGCATTTTTTGTTCAAGGGTCTGCCGATTTTCGATGCGGGAACGGTGGTGTGGGATAAAAAACATCCCATGCTGGGCGGCGGTGGCGTGGCGACGCAGCATGAATACATCATTTGGATGTCCAAAACTGAAAGAGCGATGAATCTTGGCAACGGCAACATCCAACTCATGTTGACTCAAGCGCAGGAGTTTATAGAAGAAAACTGGAATGTTGTTGATGAAGGAGTAAGAAAAAAATATGCGAAATGGGTTAAAAATTATCCGGGACTCAGTGGCGGAGAGCGAGCCCACGTACTTTTGGATGATGATGGAAGAATTTATCAAAGTATTAGTTTGAGTGCGCCGGAGCTTAGGGCTGATCCGAAATTTTTCGTCGCCCTTGTACATCCCGCAACAAAAAAGCCATGCGCTGTTCCTCCAAATGGGTTTTCGAGAACCCCCGAAACCATGCAAGGAATGATCGAGCGCAGGGAAATTTTATTTGGCAAAAACCACTCAACTCAACCTAGGCGAAAAAGATTTTTGTCTCCGGATTCACGACGGCAAATCACCTCTGTTTTTTCTGATGCGACGCGCGGGAAGGCCGATCTCGATGCGCTTGGGCTGGAACAATTTCCGTATAGTCACTCTGCAAGGTTTTACGGGAAGCTAATCGAAGCCGCTGCTGAAGATCCATCTGATATTGTGCTTGACCACTTCGCCGGCTCCGGCACAACCGGCCACGCCGTCGTCAATCTAAACCGCGAGGACAATGGCAACCGAAAATACATCCTCGTCGAAGTCGGTCACCACTTCGACACCGTGCTTCTACCGCGAATGAAAAAAGTCGCCTACTCCAAAGACTGGAAAGACGGCAAGCCGCAAAACCGCGAAGGCATCAGCCAACTCTTCCAATACATCCGCCTCGAATCTTACGAAGACGCGCTCGATAGTTTGGTGCCTGACCTTTCGTCGGGTCCAGCGCAAACCGATATGGTGGAGAGCGCAAGAAGAAAAAAGATTATTGAGGACTATCAACTCCGCTACGCCCTCGGCGAAGAAACCGCCAAGAGCGCGACCTTGCTGGGGCAGGATTTCATCAACCCGTTCGACTACACCTTGTCCGTAGTGCGCGACGGCGTGCGCCGCGATGAAAAAGCCGACATCGTCGAAACCTTCAACTTCCTGCTCGGCTTGCAAATCACCAGCCGCCGTCGAATAGACGACGTCCTGACCATCCGCGGCACAACCGCCAACAACCAAAACTGCCTAATCCTGTGGCGAAATTTAGAGCAAATCGACGCGGCCAAACTAGATGAATGGTTTGCCAAACACCGCAAGGATTTCGGCGATGACTTGGACTTAATCTATGTAAACGGCGACAACACTTTAGCCGCTTTGGGGAAAGGCGAGCGGTGGGAAGTGGTTATAACTGAACTTGCTTTTCGGGAATTGATGTTTGGAGGGGAATATGAATAAGATCGTTTCTTGGGTTGTGCTTTTTATTCTGCTACTCGCCTCGATAGTTCTACTAATTTGGGCGTTTTACCGTATCTCCCCTGATTTTTGGGCATCCATATTTGCGGCGCTAGTCTCCTTTTGGGGATATGTGTTTGTACAAAAAAGGAAGGAGGAAAAAGAGCATAAAAATTGGTTGTTGCGAAATAAGGATGCCTGTGCTGTTGAACTTATAGACATTATTTATGAGCCATTTGCGAAAGGTGACGCTACGAAATTTGATCACGGCAAATTCGAGAAAAGAATGAAATTACTGTACCCAGCATTACTTTCTTGGGGATCGCACGCGCTCATTGAAGGTTGGAATGAATTTCAAAGAACCGCCGCCAACCAAAATGAAAAAGATATGCTGAAGGCATTGGAAAGGCTTTTACGATCCGCGCGCTATCAATTGAACCACGATGATAACTTCATAAAGCCCGGTGGCGTGACGGCAACGTTCATTACGCCAGGGGACAAAGAAAAAATATTGAGATATTGCAAAAGTGAAAAATATGAATTTGCCAAAACAACAGGCAAAGCTAAAAACCAAAAATGACTCCCCTCGAAAAATGCATGGCGCTGCACGGCTTTATGTGCGCGCAGTTCGGTTATGAAAACTTGCGCGATATGTTGGGGCAGTTCAAGGGTCGAGCGGATGACTTCGCGTCGGGCGATTCCAGTTGGTATTTCCATGTGCTTCATCCTCTTCCGCATGCGAGCGCCAGGGACTTAACCGCAACCGATCTCGCGCGATACGACGCGAACATTCTTGCGCTCAGCGAAAAACTGCGGATGACCGACGATCTCGGGCGGTCTTGGAAGCCGTTTCAATATCTCGCCCTGCTGTTCACCGAGCGGTATCTTGATTTGTATTTTCGCGATGCCGAAGCGTTGATGCATAAGTTAAATCAGTATCTCTCCGAGCAAAAAAGACGGCGAAGATATTCGGAGATTCACGACTACACCAGCGACCACATCAGCACGCTCGCATTCCAAAGCGCGACCGGGTCGGGAAAAACCCTGCTGCTGCACGCCAACATTTTGCAATACCAGCACTATCTTAAAGAGTACAAGCAACTTCATAAACTCAACAAAATTATTCTGGTCACGCCCGACGAAGGAATGTCGCGCCAGCATTTGCGCGAATTGGGCGAGAGCGGGATTGCGGCGCAACTTTTCTCCGACCAAGGCGGCGCGGAAATATTTGCCGGCGGCGGGCGACCGGTGGATGTGATTGATATTCACAAGTTCGCCGACAAGAAAGGCATCAAGCGCGTTACGCCGCATTCGTTCGAAGAGAATAATCTGGTGATGGTGGACGAGGGGCATCTCGGCGTCGGCGGCAACAAATGGCGAAACTACCGCGAGCAACTCGCCAAGAACGGTTTCACTTTCGAGTATTCGGCGACTTTCAATCAAGCGGTCGCTGGCGGCGGCGAGGATCGAAGGAGGTTGCGCTACGCATACGGCAAGGCGATCTTATTCGATTACTCCTACAAGTTCTTCTACGACGACGGCTATGGCAAGGACTACAAAATCTCCAACCTGCAAGGCGGCGATGGCGACGCGAATAACTATTATCTACTCGCGTGCCTGCTGAGTTTCTATCAGCAATGCCGGATTTATCGCGACAAGGGCGGGCAATGGCGCGACTTCAAAATCGAGAAGCCGCTGTGGGTGTTTCTTGGGAAAACCGTTACCGGCGGCAAGTCCGCGGGCAAGACCGAGACCACGTCCGATGTCGTTCGCATCGTCAAATTTCTCGCTTGGGCGTTGAGCGCGCAGCGCGAGGCGGTCGAGAAAATCGCACGGCTAATCAGCGGCGAAACCGGGTTGGTTGATGTAAGCGGCGCGGATATTTTCAAAGCTTCCTTTGCCTACATAAAAGATCAAACGCCGCAAGAGATTTATGATGATTTATGCGAGCGCGTGTTTGTCGGCAAAGGGCAATTGCATATTTCCCATCTCACCGGCGAGGATGAGTTGCAACTGAGCGCCGGCGAAATTCCCTTCGGGGTAATCAATGTCGGCGATTCGACCGGGCTTTACAGCAAACTCGAAGCGGTTGATGAGCGGCCGTTCCGACTCTCGAAGAACGCGTTTTCCAAGCCGCTGTTTGATCGAGTTGATCAACCGCACTCGCCGGTCACCATCGTCATCGGCGCGCGCAAGTTCGCCGCCGGATGGAACTCGTGGCGCGTCAGCACGATGGGGCTTATGCATGTCGGCACCGGCGAAGGTCCGCAGATCATTCAAATGTTTGGTCGCGGCGTGCGCCTCAAAGGATATGGAATGTCGCTCAAGCGGCATAGCGCGATTGAAGGCGCGAATCCCGACGATGGCGATCAACTAAAACTGCTGGAGACGCTTAATATTTTTGGCTTGAAAGCC
>JBPCWZ010000131.1:0-4816 GCA_051009015.1 Gammaproteobacteria bacterium
TTAGTTTTGCTTTTGCATCAATGCTTGCGGCGGTTATTTGGCTTTTGTCGCTGCCGCTGAAAACGATGGCGCAGTTGTTGTTGGAATGCGGATAACTGCCGATGCGAATGTGCGGGTGTTGTTTTTGCACTTCGGCGAGAATATCGGCATAGGAACTTTCGGGCGCGCAAACATGAAAGCCGCAACTGACAATGGCGGCGGCGCGGGGCATTTGCAAAACCGCCGCCTGTGCCATCATCTCAAAGATAGCCGGCACGCCCGCGCAAACAAAGACATTATTGATGCGATAGCCGGGGGGAGAATCAAAATCGCCATCCACCATTTTTGCGCCGACGGGCGCTCTTGCCATTCTCCGGCGCGCATTGCTAAGCGGCACGCCGCGGGTTTGGCAACTTTTTGACAATCGCGCGAGCAGCGCGGCGTTTTCTTCCGTGTCAAGCCCGAAAGCGGCGGAGACGGCATCGGTTGTAATATCATCGTGCGTAGGACCAATGCCGCCGCTGGTAATGACATAATCATAACCGCCGCGCAGCGCATTAAGGGCATCTATTATCAGCGGCGCATCATCGCCGACAATGCGCGATTCAACAAAGCGCAAGCCGCGTTCGCCGAGCAGTTTGGCGAGGCATTGCAGGTTTTTTTCGGCGGTGCGTCCGGAGAGTATCTCGTCCCCGATAATCAAAAAGGCGGCGGTAGCGGCGGGCATTGGTGCAGATTATAAACCGGGTGATATAATTAACAGGCATTCCTCGATAGCTCAGTTGGTAGAGCAAGCGGCTGTTAACCGCTGGGTCGTAGGTTCGAGTCCTACTCGAGGAGCCAGTTTTCAATTATCGCCATATTGGGCGTCAAATGCCTGTTTTATCCAGCGCAAATGCCCTTTGTCATCTATCAATACGGCATCAAAGCGGCAAGGGCGCTCGCCAAATGCGGCTAAATAATGCGCTGCGGCCGCCGTCAAACGCCGTTGTTTGTGAGGGCAGATGCTTTCGGCGGCGTCATCTAACTGCCGCCGTCTTCGCACTTCCACAAACACTAAGACGCCGTTGTCCTCGGCGATGAGGTCAATTTCGCCGCGGCGACAGCGATAATTTTCGGCGGTCATCCGCAAACCATATTTTTGCAAATAGACTGCCGCCGCTTGTTCGGCACGCTTGCCGATAGCGATGGTGTTCATGGGGACAAAGGGCGCAGGCTGCCGCCCCGATAAGAAACCAATTTGCCGCGGCGCGCAAAGGTGCCGGCGGCGTCCAGCAACCAGTCGCCGCTGACGCCGGCCATGGTCCATTGCGCCGACCACAGAGGCCAAGCCAAAGCAGCACGGCAAACATCTATGCCCAAGGCAAAAAACCGCTGCTGCACTGCTGACGCGGTGCGCACGGCAGGCAAGTCGTATATTTGCAGGCGGTCGTCTAAACCAACAAACCACGGCATTTCCATAAAACTCAGTCTTTCCGATGACAAGTCACTGCCGCCGCCGCTGACAATGCTGGCGGCAAAAACCCGATGTCGCTGCGGTGTAAAACTGCGGACTTTGCGGGCAAAGTCATCATCGCCGGCGGCGAATAAAACAATGCCTTTTTCTTCCGCCACTTCTTTTAATTCATCAAATAACTGCTGCCAGTCTTCTTGCTCGACAATGATAAAACGCTGCGGTGTTGCGCCGGTTTGCGCCCGCCAAGATGCAGCAAAAGATTTGCTTTGCGCCGCCCCGCGCCAGTTCGGTTGTTCAATCACCAGAGCCTCGGTGAGGTCTCCGCCCGCCAGCAAGCGCGCTACGTCGGCGGCTTCCTGACCAGCGTCCAAAGTCATGGCAAAATATCCGTTCCCGCTTCCCGGCTGCAAAAGGATGGTCGGCCGCGGGGCCTGCTGCTGTGCTTGCAAAAGTTTTTCCACATTACTTTTGAGCATGGGCCCAATAATCACCTGCGCCTCGCTGGTCGCCGCCGCCGCATATTGTGCCAGCGTGTTTTGCCCCGAGCCGTCTGTGGCATATAAATTAATTTTTGCGACATGCCCCGATTGGCGGATGCCATGCACGCAGCCGCGATGAACCTGAGCGGCGGCGCGCCGGGGCAAACCGTCCGCAAACAGCGGCAGCACCAATCCCAACACCGGCACATCATCGGTTTTTGCCGTTATCGCGCGAGGTTGCAGGGGAATAAAATTGGGCGGGTTATTGGCGGGTGAATCTTTTTTGGGCGGGAGAGCGGGCGGATCATGCTGGAATTGCCGTAAAATGATTGTGTGGTCATAGCCGTCTCGGTTCTGCAGATTTACGGTGGGATTACTTTCGGCGATAGCGACAAAGGTGCTGAGTGCCGCGATTAAACATAGCCATTTTTTTATCCGATGCAACATAACCAGCCAATTTTATATGTGATTGCCACACCGATTGGCAATTTGCGGGATATTTCATTGCGCGCGCTGGATACGCTGACGGCGACGCCGCTGCTGGCGGCGGAAGATACGCGGGTGGCGCGGCGGCTTTTGGCAGCGCATAACATTCGCGGTAAAAAAATCTTGTCATTGCGGGCGCATAATGAAAATCGGGCGGCAGTGGCGGTCATTAATGGTGCGCGCGCATATGGCAGCGCCGCATATTTGGCGGATGCCGGCACGCCCGGCGTGAGTGATCCGGGCGGGCGTTTGGTGAGATTGGCGCGAGCCGAGGGCGTGCGCGTGATACCCATCCCGGGCGCGAGCGCATTGACGGCATTGTGGTCGGCGGCGGGGATCTTTGGGGAGGTGCATTTTTTGGGTTTTCCACCGCGGGCGGCGGCGGCGCGGCGGGATTTTTTCCAAAGTCTGACGGCATTGTCGGGTTATGCGGCATTGTTTGAAGCGCCCAGGCGGGTGGCGGATACGGTGGTGCAGTTGCGCGAAGTTTTGGGAGATGCGGCGCGGGCCGTGGTGGGGCGAGAATTGACCAAAGCATTTGAACAACTGGTGGATACTACGGTGGGCGATTTGGCGGCAGCCATAGCGGCGGATGAAGTGCCGACACGGGGTGAGTTTTCTTTGTTGGTGGAGTTGCCCGGGCGCGGCGATGGGGCGGCAGGTGATGAATTATTTATCGCCTTGGCGCAAGAATTACCGTTGCGGCGGGCGGCGGCATTGGCGGCAAAATTTGGCGGCGGTGAGGCAAATAATTATTATCGCCGCCGCATCAAAGGCGAAATTTAGCGGCGGCGACTCAGTCATTCCGCATTAACTCCAAAGGCGGATAGCGAAGCCAATGGGTGATGCTGCTGAGGCCGGCGATGAAAAACAGCAGAGCGCCGATGAGTGCGGTCAAGGTCGGATTTCCCGCCCCTATTTGCCATTCCAGTTCAAAAATGTTCTCCACCACCACTTTGGCGGCCAGCAAGCCAAAGATAAGCGCCGGCAGCAAGGCCACCGCCGCCATGGCGGCAAATTCGGTGGCGCTTTTGGCCACCAGCACCGGGCGCGCCGCACCTAACAGGCGCATGGTTGCCGCTTCACGGGTGCGGCGGCGCTGACTATCCAGCAAAGAGGCAATGATTAGCGGCACGCCGCTCAGCAGGATAAACAAAGCCGCTGTTTGTAATAAGAAAGACATCTTTTCCAATAATTGCTTGATGACGGCAAAAGCGGCGCCGGTGGAAATGGGGGTGATATTCGGATAATGGCGTGCGACTTCCAATTTAACCGCCGCCTCGCGGTCCGGCGGCAAAAAAATCGCACCCATGAGCGAATACGGCACCTTGCCAAATGGACGGTCGTTCAAAATCACCACAAAATTAATATCAAAACTTTGCCAGTCAATCTCGCGAAAACTGGTGACGATGGTCGTCAGCCGCCGCCCTAAAATATTGAGCACCAATTCATCGCCCAAGGAAACGCCCAAACCGGCGGCGGCTTCTTCATCAAATGATGCCTGCGGGCGAGATTCCGTTTCATCCCATAAGGTGCCGGCCGACACTTTGCTGGCGCCAATGTAGCCGCCATTTTTGGTCCAGGTAAAACCCCGATCGCCACGCAAAATCCAGCGCAGATCTTCTGGGGCGTCAATATCATCAGCGTCTCGTCCTCCGATGGCGTCAATGCGTCCGCGCAAAAAAGGAATGGCCCGCGTTTGCGCGGTGGGGGCTATGGTGGTGATGGCGTCAAACAGCGGCTGCTGCTGGTCTTCGCGAATGCCTAACATATAAAAGGACGGCGCCTCGCGGCGCAAGGTGTCATCAATGCGGGCGGCAAAATTGCCTTCCATATTCAGCGTGGCAATGAGCAGCGCCATGCCCACGGTAAAAGACACCACCGCCGCCGCGGTCTGCCGGCTGTTGCGGGCAATGGTCAAAAGCCCCCATGATAAGGGCGGGCGGATTTTTGTGGCGATGCGCCCAGCCGCCACGGCACAGATCATCGTCAGGCTGTGTATGATCGCCGCCGCTAATAATATGACGGCCACCGCGAGTTTTTCGCGCCAAGCCAGTGGAATGCACAAAATGACCAAGATATAAATGGCGGCGGTGATTATGCGATCGCGCCGAGTTGCTGTCGGGGCGGCGCTTTCGTTGTCGGCGGCGTTAAATAAAGAAAGCGGATTGACACGCGCAAAGCGCAAGGTCGGCGGCACAATAAACGCCGCACCTAAAAGCACGGCCGCCAGCAAAGCGCGCCCCATCGCCGGCCACGGCCATTCCGCCGCCAACGTGATGGGTAATGACGGGGTCAAGATTGGCGCCGCCCAAAAAAGCAAGGCGCCGCCCGCCCAAGCGCCCAGCAAGGCGCCGCCCAAAATAAAAATAAAAATAATCCCCAAATACACGCGCGATATTAACCACGCATCGCC
>JBPCWZ010000132.1:0-23388 GCA_051009015.1 Gammaproteobacteria bacterium
ACTTCGCCCACAAATCCGCCATCGTGCCGCTGCCTTTTTTGCCGTTGCATTTGCGGCATAATGCCTGCGTGTTGTCTTCGGTCAATAATCCGCCGCGCGATTTTGGCTCTATGTGGTCGCACTCAAAAGTATCGCCGCTTGCAGCCCATTTGCCGCAACCGAGACATCTGCCATGTTGCTTTTGCAATGCCATCGCGCATAACCGCGCCCGCCAATGCTCTCCCCGCTCTGTCTTTTGTTCGCCCGCAATATTGGGCAATGCCGCGGCGTTTTTGATGGATTCCGCCGCGCCCTGTTCAAGTATCAGTTCAATATCCTCGCTGCCTTGCATCAGCAAAGGTTCCGCTTTTTGTTCGTTGCGTTCATCCATTACTTTTTGCAGGCGCAAAGTTGCGGTAATGGCGGCGGTTTCATTTAAGTCCATACCGATGCGCAATCTGCCGAGTTTTTCGGCAACCGCGCATGCCGTGCCGCTTCCGGCAAAAGGGTCCAGCACAATATCGCCGGGGTTGCTGCTTGCCAGAATAATCCGCTCCAACAATGCTTCCGGCTTTTGCGTCGGATAGCCGAGTCGCTCTTTTGCCTGTATGGGGGCGACATTTTCGTCCGTCCAAATATCCGACACCGGCGCGCCCTTGCGTTCTGCAAGGTAATCTTTCAGGCGGTAGCCGTGCGGTGTTTTTTTTATTTTGCCTTCGCGCCACCACTGCTCCAATGTTTCTTTTTTGTAAAGCCACGCGCCGCTAACGCCGCGAAAGTCAAAGGTTTTTCTGTTGGGCGATTTTTGCGAACTGCCTGCTATTAGCGCGATGGTTTGATATGCCCCTTTGCCGTCATTGTCATCGTTGCGAAACGCGCGCAGTTGTTCTTTGGTATAAGGTGTGTGCGCTTTGTTGAATACAAACGCGCCCGATTTGGCATAAAACAAAAGGCAGTCGCGCTGGACGCCCCATGTTTTTGCCTGACTTTTTGGGCTGTTGGTGCGCTTCCAGACGATTTCATTTTGGAAGTTATCCGCGCCGAAGATGGCGTCCATCAGCAGTTTGACGCCGTGCGACATTACCGGGTTGCAATGGTAATAAATGCTGCCGGTCGGCTTCAATACCCGTTGCATTTCTATCAATCTTATCGCCATATAAAGAATATACGCCATCGCCGATTCGCCCGATGTCGCCCGCACCGCTTCGGCGACTTCGCGCAGGGCGTCATATTGTTCTTTTGCGCCGATGCGGTTGAGCCATTCGGGTTTGATATCGCCCATCGTCCATGTGTCCTTAAATGCCACTTCCGCCTGTTCGCGGTCGTCTTCCACGATGCCGCTCCATTGTTTTTTGGAGTTGAAGGGCGGGTCAAGGTAGATGAGGTCAATGGTTTCGGCGGCGAGTTTTTGCAGCCCTTCCAGATTGTCGCCGAAAAAAAACAAGCCGGGGCGGATGCCATCCGGCAAAAACCCGCCATCATCATAACCCCCCGCCTTCGCCATAACCGCCCGGCGATTTTAGCACGGCTGCCGCAAAAAGGGCGCGGGCGGGGTATAATCCCGCATACGGATGACGCAACTGTTGGATTTTGAAAGCGGGCTGGAATCGCTGGAAGCGGAGATTAAATCGCTGGCGCATTCGGCGGAAGATGCCGACATCGTGCGCAAAATGCGCGCCCTGCGAAAAAAACGCGATGCGATGCTCGCCCGGCTTTACGACAATATGAGCGATTGGCAAACTTGCCAGGTCGCCCGTCATCCGGCGCGCCCGCAGGCGCGGGATTATATCGGCGCGTTGTTTGACGGCTTTACCGAGTTGCGCGGCGACCGCACATACGGCGACGACCCCGCCGTCATCGCCGGTTTGGGCAAACTTAACGACAAGCCGGTCGTCGTCATCGGGCAGCAAAAAGGGCGCGATACCGCCGAAAAAATCCGCCGCAACTTCGGCATGTCCAACCCCGAAGGATACCGCAAAGCATTGAGAATGATGGATTTGGCTGACAAGTTTTCGCTGCCGCTGATAGCGTTTGTGGATACGCCCGGCGCCTACCCGGGCATCGGCGCCGAAGAGCGCGGGCAATCGGGCGCCATCGGGCAATGCCTCTATCGCGCCGCGACAATGCGCGCGCCGATGCTGACGGTGATTATCGGCGAAGGCGGCTCGGGCGGGGCGCTGGCATTTGCCGCCGGGGATTATGTCGCTATGTTGCGCTATGCCGTTTATTCGGTCATATCGCCCGAAGGATGCGCTTCCATTTTGTGGAAGGAAGCCGCCCGCATGAGCGATGCCGCCGAAATGCTGGGCTTGACCGCGCCAAAACTCAAAAAGCGCCTTTTGATAGACGAAGTGATAAGCGAGCCGCCCGGCGGCGCACACAGGGATGCGCCAGCCGCCATCGCCGCCGTTGGTGCGGCTTTGGAAAAGGCGCTGGCGACACTGGAACGCCCGCAAACCGATGCATTACTGCAATCGCGCCGCGAGCGGTGGCGCAACTATGGCGTGTATACCGAAACCCGCGCATGACGATGGCGGCGGCGGTGTTGTAGAATTGCCGCCCGATGATGATGCGCGAGGTTGATGGCTGATGGCTGACGAAGTTATCTTTGCGCCCCTGCGCGGCGGCAAGGATTTGACCGTGCTGGGCAACTACCGCGATACCGGCGGTTATACCGCGCTGGAAAAAATCCTAACCGACAAAACCCCGCCCGGCGACATCCTCGCCGCCGTCAAAGAATCCGGCTTGCGCGGGCGCGGCGGTGCGGGCTTTCCGACCGGGCTGAAATGGACTTTTATCCCCCGCGGTTTGCCGACCGATGTGTATCTGGTTTGCAACAGCGACGAAGGCGAGCCGGGCACTTTTAAGGACCGCGACATTATGCGCAAAAACCCCCATCAGTTGATTGAGGGGATGATTATCGCCGCCTATGTAATGGGCGCGACGGCGGGCTACAACTACATCCACGGCGAAATATGGGAGGTTTATGAACTGATGGAGCGCGCCGTGCTTGACGCCGAAAAGGCGGGTTATCTCGGCGATGATATTCTCGGCAGCGGTTTTTCCTTTCGGCTTTTTAATCACCATGGCTACGGGGCATATATCTGCGGCGAGGAAACCGCATTGTTGGAATCGCTGGAAGGCAAAAAAGGGCAGCCGCGATTTAAGCCGCCTTTTCCGGCGAGCAATGGTTTGTACGGCAAGCCGACAACCATCAACAACGCCGAAACTTTCGCCTGCGTGCCGTTCATCGTCCGCGAGGGCGCGGATGCCTTTGCGGCGATGGGACCCCCCAACAACGGCGGCACAAAGGTCTTTTCCGTCTCCGGTCATGTCGCCCGCCCGGGCAACTACGAAGTGCCGCTGGGGACGCCTTTTGCCGAGTTGTTGCGGATGGCGGGCGGGATGCGCGGCGGGGCAAAACTCAAGGCGGTCATTCCCGGCGGTTCTTCGGTGCCGGTTTTGCCGGCGGACATTATTATGCAAACCAATATGGATTATGATTCGCTGGCAAAGGCGGGCTCAATGCTCGGCGCGGGTTCGGTGATAGTGATGGACGAAAGCGTGTGCATGGTGCGCGCGCTTATGCGCCTGTCGTATTTTTATTACGAAGAATCCTGCGGTCAATGCACGCCGTGCCGCGAAGGGACGGGATGGCTTTACAAAACCGTGCGGCGCATAGAAAACGGCGAAGGAAGGGAGGAAGATTTGGATTTACTGCCAAGCGTCAGCGACCGCATAGACGGGCATACGATATGCGCTTTGGGCGCGGCGGCGGCGACTCCGGTGCGCAGTTTCATCAAACACTTCCGCCCCGAGTTTGAACGCCACATAAACGGCAATCTTTGCACCGGTTCCGCCCGAAATTGACGGCAAGCATAACTGCCTATTGACAGCCGCCTCATTCGTTATCGGGCAAGCACAGACGATGGCATGTTTGCAAATTCTCCAAACGCTCTTCGCTGGTCAAGCGCGCATTCGGTTGGTATATGGCATGTGTTTGGTATGGGCGCAACTCCGCCTGCAGTGTTTTATACACCACGCCCTTTCCAATAACAATAATGCGCTCCGGTTGTGCCGCCGCGACAATATCGCCGATATAGCGACGCCACGATATTTTTATCGCTTGCTCCATTGTATCAGTAGCGGGTTTTTTGCCACGGTTATACAACGCCATAATGCTGGCATCAACAAGCCATATCCCGCGCTCGCGCAGGGTTTCCAACAATCTAATTTTGTTGCCGATGCGTGTGCGGTTGCTGGTTGTTGCTTTTTTGACGGCGGCGGAACTTTCATTGCACGAAATTTCGTTCGCGCAACTGAAAAGAAGTTCCCAATATTGCCAAGTGCCGGGATTATTTGCGGGCGGTCGCCCCGCTATCAACGAATCTTCGCCGTAGCCGAGGCAATAAACAAACCGCGCATAGTTTGACGGATAGCCCGGCAAGCCCGTCTCTTCGCGCAACCGGCGGGCGCGGTCGTCGTCATTGGTGAAAACATGCGATTCTGCAAGCAGTATCACCTGCACATTGTCGGGGCGCCAATAACGGCGAAACGCTTCCACCAATTTGACGGACGCAAAAGGTTCGGCATCCAGCCCCGTCTTTGCAACCATCTCGTCATAGCATTCGCGCAGTTTGTCCATTGTCAATTGACCCCCTGATTGCAAGCCGCGCCCGCCGGGCATACTTGCTGATACGGCGCGCCTTTTTTCGCGCCATCTTCGTCATCGCCGCACATGCTTTTGACGACATCCCGCGCACCGATTCGTGCGGGTTTGTTTACCTCGTTTTTGACGGTGCACGCCTGATATGCCTGCGCCGTTTTGCAATCAACAATCGGCATTTCTTTGCAAACCGGCGGAATGCCGCCGCAAGCGGTCAGCAAGCCGAAAAGAAAAAGCACCAAAATGGCGCGCAGGTAGTTGGTCATTGTTTTGTCCTCGTTGTGGATTGTCAATATCCGACATAATGTCGGGTCTGCTATTCCACCATGCGGCAAAAATTCCGGTTATTTCTCAACACGAGTGCCGAGTTTTGTATTACACGGAAACCCGACAAGCGAGTTCCGCATAATGGAATAGCGATGACAATATTAGCACAAGATTCGCCAAAAATGCCAAAGGCGGCAAAGGGGGATTCCCACTTTCGCGGTAATGACAAGTGATATCGCCGCCATTATTGTAGTAAAATGGCGGTTTTTGCGGAAAAAAGGGCAAATGGATATCAAACTTCAAATTAATGGCAAGCCGGTGTGCGCCAAAGAGGGCGAGACGGTGATGGAAGCGGCGAGTGCCGCCGGGGTGCATATCCCGCATTTTTGCTGGCATCCGCAACTTTCCATCGCCGCCAACTGCCGCATGTGTTTGGTGGAAGTGGAAAAATCGCCCAAACCTCTGCCCGCATGCGCGACTCCGGCGGTTGACGGAATGGTCGTGCATACCGCCTCCCCGGCGGCGAAAAAGGCGCAAAACGGCGTGATGGAGTTTTTGCTTATCAACCATCCGCTGGATTGCCCCATCTGCGACCAGGGCGGCGAATGCCAACTGCAGGATTTGGCAGTAGGTTATGGCGTGTCGCACTCGCGTTATGCCGAAGAAAAGCGCGTGGTTTTTGAGAAAGCACTGGGACCGCTGATAGCGACCGACATGACCCGCTGCATTCACTGCACAAGATGCGTGCGCTTTGGCAGGGAGGTTGCCGGAATAATGGAGTTGGGCTTGATAGGGCGCGGCGAGCATGCCGAGATAATGCCGTTTGTGGAGAAGACGGTGGAATCGGAGTTGTCGGGGAATATGATTGATGTTTGCCCGGTCGGCGCGCTGACTTCCAAACCCTTCCGCTTTTCCGCCCGCCCGTGGGAGTTGCAAAAAAAGCCGGGCATCGCCGCGCACGATGCATGGGGGAGTAATATTTTGTGGGAATGCAAAGGCGCGCAGGTCAAGCGGGTAGTGCCGCGTGCCAATGATGACATAAACGAATGCTGGATATCCGACCGCGACCGGTTTTCGTATTTGGCGCTGGATGCCAAAGACCGCGGCAAAAACCCGATGCATCGCGCCGCCGATGCAAACCGGCTTGTTGATGCGCCGTGGATGCGGGTGCTGGACGATATCGCGGACAAATTGAAAAACACCGCCGCCGCCGATATCGGTTTTTTGGCATCGCCGAATGCGACTTTGGAAGAGTTGTTTTTGCTGAAACAAATCGCCCGCGGTTTGGGTTGCGACAATACCGATTATCGCTTGCGCCGCCGCGATTTTGACGGCGGCAACTTGTCGGCTTTCGGCGCGGACATTGGCGAGTTGCGTACTTATGAACATTTGTTTTTGGCGGGTGTGCAGCCGGCGGCGGAGTTGCCGCTTTTGGCGGCGTTGTTGCGAAAACGCCGCCGCCGTTTGTCGCTGTCGTCTTTGGGCGCGGTGGAATGCGGCTTGCCGGGGCGGCATTTGCTTTTGCGCCCGTCGCAATGGGCGCATAGTTTGGATATGATACTGCGGGCGGCAAACGGCGATGACATTGGCGATAATGGCGATGATAACAATGCGGCAACGGCGGCGGAAATAGGCAAAACCATCGCCGCCAAAAAAACGGCGATTCTTTTTGGCGGCGGCGCCGAACAATCGCCGCATTATTCCGCCTTGCTTGCCCGGGCTGGCGGTTTGGCACAAAGGCACGGCGCAAAACTCGGCATATTATCGGGCGGGGCAAACGGCGCCGGAGCGGCAAAAGTCGGCTTTATGCCAAATGACAGGGGGTTGAATACCGCGCAGATGTTGCGGGGGAAGTTGCGGGTTTTGGTGTTGTATCAATGCGAACCGGAAGATTTTGCCGAACAAACTTTATTGAAGCGGGCGCTGGCAAAGGCGGAATATGTCATTGTTATTAACACGCATATCGGCGGGGCGCGATATTATGCGCGGGCGTTTTTGCCGATGGCGGCGGCGGCGGAAACGGACGGCACTTTTATCAACGGCGAAGGTCGCAAGCAAAGTTTTGCCGCCGCCGTCAAGCCGCCGTTTGAAGCGCGCGAGGGGTGGAAGATATTGCGGCTGCTCGGCGAAAAACTCGGCATAAAAGGTTTTGACTTTTCCTCCGCCGCCGCTATTAAGCCGGAATTAAGGGAGGAGGATAATGACCAAGCGGCGGCGGCGGAAGTTGCAAATACCGATGATGCAAATGCGGCGGATGACGAAAGGGATGGCGAAACTTTTGAGTTGGCAAACTACGCGGCGATATACGATGCCGATGCGCTGACTCGCCGCAGCGAACCTTTGCAAAAAACGGCGGCTGGCAAAAACGCCGCCCGGGCTTTGATGCATCCCGTTAGCATGCAAAAGATAAAAGTACAAGACGGCGATGCCGTCCGCTTTTCGGATGGCGAAGGCGGCGCGACTGTGTTGCCGGTTTTTGCCGATTCGCGCATTGCCGCCGGTGTTGTTGTCGCAAGGGCGGAAGGTTTATTGCAAACGCGCGGGATTATCGCCGAAAGAGCGGAAGAAAAAGCGCCCGCAAGAGCGGAGAAAAAAGTATCCGCAGGAGTGTCATAATGGACACTCTTCAAACGGGTTTGGAAGTTTTTCTGTCGCCCTATTTGGGCGCGTTTGCGTTGTGGGCTGCCGTGTTTGCCATAACGATGATCAAGATAATTGCCATCATCTTGCCGCTGATGGTTTGCGTGGCATATCTGACATACGCCGAGCGGCGCGTCATCGGGGCGATGCAATTGCGCGTCGGTCCCAATATTGTCGGTCCTTTCGGCTTGCTGCAGCCGCTTGCCGATGCGCTGAAGTTGTTGCTGAAAGAAGTTGTATTGCCCGCGAAGGCGGGGCGGTTTTTGTTTTTGATAGCCCCGGCGATATCTCTGACGGCGGCTTTGGCGGCGTGGTCTGTCATGCCGTTTTCGCCGGAGGTTGTTTTGGCGGATGTCAATGCCGGTTTGTTGTTTGTTTTGGCGGTAACTTCCATGGGCGTTTATGGCGTCATCATCGCCGGCTGGGCGTCCAATTCCAAATACGCGTTTTTGGGCTGTTTGCGTTCGGCGGCGCAGATTGTATCTTATGAGATAGCGATGGGTTTTGCTTTGGTGACGGTTTTGATGGCATCGGGCAGTTTGAATTTGTCGGCGATTGTCGGCGGGCAGGCGGGGGCGAGTTTTTTGTCGTGGTACTGGCTGCCTTTGCTGCCGATGTTTGTGGTCTATTTCATATCGGGCGTTGCGGAAACAAATCGCGCGCCTTTTGATGTCGCCGAGGGCGAGTCGGAGATTGTGGCGGGTTTTCATGTGGAATATTCCGGCATGGCGTTTGCGATATTCTTTTTGGCGGAATACGCGAATATGATACTGATAGCGGCTTTGACTTCGGTGATGTTTTTGGGGGGTTGGCATCCGCCGTTTGATGTTGCGCCTTTTACCTGGGTGCCGGGTTTTGTCTGGTTTTTCGGCAAGATAGCGTTTTTGCTTTTTTGTTTTTTGTGGTTTCGCGCCACATTCCCCCGCTACCGCTACGACCAGATAATGCGCCTGGGCTGGAAAGTTTTCATCCCCCTGACCATCGTCTGGCTCGTCGTCGTCGGTATATGGATGCAAACCCCGCTATGGGTTTGGAACTGACAAAAGTTTGATTTTTTGCCGCATTCGGCTATAATGGACGGCAATAACCGAAAGGAGCAAACGATGAACACTTTGGCAATGACCGACAAACTGCAAGCGGCGGGCGTCCCCGAGAAGCAAGCGCGGGCGCACATAGAAGTATTGCAAGATGCCACCGGCGGCTTGGCAACCACAGCCGACATACAGAAAATGATGGCGCAGTTGCGCGCGGAGTTGAAAGCGGACATGGCGCAATGGCGGGCGGATTTGGCGGTATTGTTGCTCAAAGTAACCATTGGCTCGCTGGTGGCGGCGACCGCTATTTTCAGTTTCGTCGTCAAAACGCTGCTGACCGTCGGTTAATTGGTGGGGGTAAAGCCGCTCCGGACGGCGGGAAATAAACAAGGAGAAAACATGACATCCCACAAAATGAAACTGCAACAGGGCGGCGTCTGCATCGGCAGGCGTAAAATTGCGCTGAATAATTTTCCCCGCTTGCTGGTTGCCTACCGCACCGATTTCTTGCGTCCCGCATCGCGGAAGAGGCACTTTCCGCTGGAGAATCGGGGGGATGAGTGGTGCATGAAAGGGTTGCCCGGTAGCGCGGAAATTAAAAAGTTTGTCCCGGATGTGTGCACTTGGGGCGGATATTCGGGCATCGCCGGGCGTGTGCTCAAAAATGCCAATATCCGCAAGGCGTTTGGCGAGGCGCTAAAATTCGCCAAAGACGGCAAACAAGACGCAGCAATTTGTTCCCTGCTGGTGCTCAATGGTTTGGGGATATCCTTTGCATCCAAACACTTGCGGATGATGTCCTCCCGCACTTGCGTGGTGTTTGACAGGATACTGCAGGAAAACTTGCCATATCCGTCTGATGTTAGCGGCTATCGGGAGTTTTGCCGCGACTGTGTGCAATTGGCAAAATTGCTTAACGCCAGAGGCGTTAAGTATCCGCAGAAAGAATTGCAGGATGCATGCAACAAAGATGGCATAGCCACAAAGGTGCGCGCAAAATGGCGCGCTGCTGATGTTGAATCCGCTATCTTTTATAGCGTATTCCCCAAAAGCGGCAAGTAGCACGGCACGAGGCAAGGCGCGTTAGCGCCATTGCCTCGTGGATTGATGGCGAGTGTGCCTGCAGTTAAAACGATAATCGCCATTGTTCTCTCCTTTTGTGTGGTTGTGGATTCCGTTAAAACGAGTATTTGACGCCGACGGCAACGCCGTCATAATCCAGCGACTCGCCCTTTGCGCCAAACGACAACTTCGTCGCATCGGAAAGCGAATAAACCGCCTTTGGCATTCCATCGCCGCCGTCAAAAGACCAGCGGCTATCCGGCACGGCATTGTTGTTGCTTGCAGTGACAACGATGAGGTAGAGAGCCAGCGTAGCAACCCCGGCAACACCGCATACCCATCCCCTGTCTTCGTCATATACCGCCAATGCCGCGCCCGCCGCGCAACCGACGCCACCAGCCAGCAATCCGCCGGCAATATGACTGCCATTTTCCGCCTTCGCGACAGGGGCAAATGTTATCGCGGCGGCGAGAGTCGCCGCCGAAAGTATGGTTTTCAGTTTTGTTTTCATTGTTTTTCCTTTCGGTGTTTGTTTGATTGAAGGCGAACTTGCGCTCGCCGCCGCCGCCCGACACAATGTCAGGCGATTGCTAACAAATCAACGCGAATTGATGTCCCCGGTATTTCCCCGGAGGGTATTATATTCTCGGGTCGCCCGACAGGGGCAAACACGAAGATTTGTTAGCGGGGACATTGTAGCACAGAATTGGCATTTGTCAAGCCCCCCGCGCAAAAATGTTAGAATCGGCAGTGTTCGCTGGTTGGTAGCGGCGCACAAAGTACAAAAAACAAGGAGGAAAAAATGACAGAAATGAAAAACTACAATAACAGCACGATAGAGGTGTGCTTTGCGCCCGGGCTTGACATAAACTCGCTTGCCGTTGCCTGCACGGTCAAAATTGAAACAAAAGAACAGGGGCAGCACATTCGCGTTGAGTATGACTTTGGCGGCAGCACAACCGCTTATGAAGGCGCGAAAGATGCGGGCGGCGTTTTTCGTCTGGACGGGGTGCAGGGCGAAAAGGGGCAGGCTACTTTGTGCCGGCTCAATGATTCCGTTTTGGTCGGAGATTGGATAACGCAAGAACCGGCGGGGATGCGCGGGCTTTGGAAAATAAACCTGGACGAGTGATTGCCGGGCGGTTATTAAGTTAGAATAATGCCCGATGAATGCGGGAGTTTTTGGCGGGAGTATTGTTGCCGTTGTTACGCCGATGGCGGCGGGGGGCGCGGTTGATAACGGCGCGCTGCGGACGCTTCTGGAATGGCACATTGCATCGGGCAGCGAAGGCATTGTCGTCGCCGGAACGACCGGCGAGTCGCCCACGCTTTCGGTTGACGAACACCAGAAACTCATCGCCGATGCCGTGGACATTGTCGGCGGCAGGATTGCCGTCATCGCCGGAGTCGGCGCGAATGCGACTGCCGAGGCGGTCAATCTCGCCCGCCGCGCAAAGGCGGACGGCGCGGATGCCGGGCTTTCGGTCGTCCCGTATTACAACAAGCCGGAGCAGGAAGGGCTTTACCGGCATTTTTGTCAAGTTGCCGATGTTGCGGATTTTCCGGTGTATCTTTACGATGTCCCCGGGCGGTGCGCTTGCAGTTTTGCCGATGATACTTTGTTGCGCTTGTCGGCGCATGGCAATATTGCCGGGCTCAAAGATGCTACCGGCGATGTTGAGGTTGGCAAAAGGCGGATGGAGTTGCTGCCCGATGATTTTGTTATGCTCAGCGGAGACGACAAAACCGCATGCGCGTTTATGCTTGCCGGCGGCGGCGGCGTGATATCGGTGACGGCAAATGTCGCCCCGGCGATGATGCGCAAGATGACCGATGCCGCCCGCAAGGGCGACACTGATGCGGCAACGGCGGCGGACAACCCCCTCGCCGCTTTTCATCGGGCACAATCGGCGCAGAGCAATCCGATACCGGTGAAGTTTGCCCTTGCCGATGGCGGCAAAATCCCGCCGGGCATACGGCTGCCCCTGACGCCGCTTGCCGCCGAATATCATCCCAAAGTGCGCGAAGCGGCGCGCGGCTTGTCTTAATACAAACACAACAATTCAATAAACTGCAATGACGAAACCAAAACCGAAACGCATGGCGGTGCTTGCCGCCTTATCTTTGTTGCTGGGTGCTTGCGCCGCGCCGTCCAAGGTTGAGGATTTGCTTGCCGGTCGGCGGGTGGATTATGGCGATACGGAGTTGCAAAAAAGCCGCGCCCTGCAATATCCGCCCGACCTGACGGCGATAGAAGCGGCGGGCGGCGATGTGTCGCTGAGCGAATACCGGCTGGACAAAGTCCCGCTTGCTACCGATATTGCGCCTTCGGATGTGTCGGCGCGGGTGATATACCGCAAAAGCGGCAACTTGCGCTGGCTGACGGTGGAAGACGAAACCGGCAAAGTGTGGGTGCGCGTGCGCGCGTTTTTGGCTGATGCGATGGGCTTTCCGCTGGCGGAAGAATCGCCCGGCCTGGGCGTGATGGAAACGCAGTGGCTGAACTTGCGCGCCGCCCCGCCGGGGGTAGGGCTTAGCGGCTTGCTGGACAAGGTGCTGGGGCGGGTTTATGACAGCGGCGACCGCGACAAATTCCGCGTGCGTTTTGAAGAAGCCGACAGCGGCGCGACCGATGTGTATATCACGCACCGCCACAGCATCGCCCGCTTTACGCAGGCAAACCGGCAGGGCACGGCGGTATTCGCCGGTTTTGAACCGCAAAGTTCCAATCCGGAATTGGAAGTGGAAATGTTGCGAAGGTTGATGCTGCATTTTGCCGGTTTGGACGATGTGGACGAAGCGGAAGGCGATGCCGAAAGCGAAAGTGAAACCGAAGGCGAAAGCGAAGCCAAAACCGAAATAGAAGAGTCGGTTGATGAAGAGATAGCATCGGCGGAAGCGAAGGCGAGCGGCGATTATGAATTGACCGAAGGGCGGCTGCTCATTCGCAAACCTTTGGCAGAGGCGTGGCCCCTGGTTTTTGTCGGCTTGGACCGCGGCGGGTTTAGCGTTGAAGACCGCGATTTTATTGAGCGCGCTTTTTATATCCGCCACAGCGGCGAGGGCGATTTGTTTGCCGGCGAAGAGGGCGGATTTTTCAATAACTTGTTTGCCGCCGACGAGCCGGTTGTGCGTGACCTTAAATTGACCTTGGCACCGCCGGAAGGCGGGCGTTCGCAAACGGCGGTGACGGTTGCGGCGATTGACGACAAAGGCGAACTGACGCCGGAACAATCCCGGGCGTTTTTGGATTTGTTGCTGAAAAACCTGCCCTGACTGCCGGCGGGGCGGGTATGGCGCGATGCAGTTTTGCACTTTGGGCAGCGGCTCGCGCGGCAATGCTCATCTGATAGAGCATCGCGGCACGACTCTCCTGCTGGATTGCGGTTTTGCGCTGTCCGGTTTGCGGCGGCGGCTGGCACAAAGGGCGGTAGCACCGGCGGAGATAGACGCGGTTTTAATCAGTCATGAACATACCGACCATGTTTGCGGCTTGCGGCGGTTGCTGGCGGAGACGGGTTTGCCGGTTTATATGACGCGGGGGACGGCGGCGGCGATGCACCGCCCGCAAGAGTGGCGGCGGATAGAGGAGGGCGGCGTGTTTTCAATCGGCGAGTTGCAGGTTTTGCCTTTTGGCGCATCGCACGATGCGGCGGAACCGGTGCAGTTTGTTTTTGACGATGGCGAGCGGCGGCTGGCGGTTATTACCGATGTCGGCGAAGTACCGCCGCGGTTGTCGGGCGGCATTTTGCAAAACCTGTCGGCGATTATCGTGGAATGCAATTATGACAAAGCGATGCTGGCGGCAAACCGCAACTATCCCCCGGCGGTCAAAGAGCGCATTGCCGGGGCGCTGGGGCATTTGGACAATTCCGCGGCGGCGCGGTTGATAGCGGAGGTCAATCATCGGGGGTTGCGGCATGTTGTCGCCGCGCATCTGAGCGAGCAAAACAACAGCCCCGAATGCGTCCGCCGCGCGCTACACAAAGCATGCGGCGGAAAACTCACCATCGCCGGACAGCGGGAAGGCACCGGCTGGCTGGTTTTATAAAAGCGGGAGTTTGACCGCTCCTTTCGTCATTGCCGCCTCTTTCGTCATTCCCGCGAAAGCGGGAATCCACCGGCGCGATTAGCGGCGCGTTATAAAAGCCCTGAAAGGGCGACATGGTCATAGCACGGGGCAACGCCCCGTGAATCGGCGTATTAAACAAATAAGCCCTGAAAGGGCGACCGAAAACAATAGCGGCGATTATGATGATGTCGGCGGGGTTTTTGCCGGGCTTTGCCCTGCAAAAGAATGGGACGCCCTTTCAGGGCTTGATACATTGAAATGCCGACTCACGGGGCGTTGCCCCGTGCTATGAACAGGACGCCCTTTCAGGGCTATAACAAAACACGGGGAGCGGATGGGCGACGATATGTTATAACGCCATTGGGGGCAAGCACAAAGTTTTGACCTGCGACAAGGACGGCAAGCGGCGGTTTTGTAATGAACTGCCCGCATAAACGGGAATCTACAAAACCGCCTTTTGGGCGAAAAAAAACCTCGTCATTCCGGCGAAAGCCGGAATCTCATAAAAGGCAAAGGGAGATTCCGGCGTTCGCCGGAATGACGAGGAGGGGGGCGACAAAAACGGCAAGCGGCGGTTTTGTAATGTCATTCCCGCCTTTTAACGCCGTCATTCCCGCAAAAGCGGGAATCTACAAACCGCCGCTGATGCTATTTGCTGCCCTGCTTTTCCATTGCCTTCCGCAAAATGCGCGCGATTTGGCTGTGTTTGCCATGCTTTTCTATGGCAAAATCTAACGGCGTCTTTCCGTCATCGGTGCGGGCATATAAATACGCCCCCGCTTTGACAAGAACAAGTGCGGTTTGGGGTTGCCCCGCATACGCCGCCAAATACAAAGGCGTCCCGTCACGGTTTTTTCCTGCCTCAATATCCGCCCCCGCTTTGATAAGGGTATCCGTGATTTCGGTTCTCTCTCCTGCTGCCGCCCAATGCAAAGCCGTCCAGCCATCTTTATCTTGTATGTCAATATCCGCCCCCGCTTTGATAAGGGCAAACATAGTTTTGGTTTGTCTGCCTACTACTGCCTCATGCAAAGCCGTCCAGCCCTTGTAATCTTGTGCGTCAATATTCGCCCCCGCTGCAATAAGGGCATCCGTAATTTCGGTTTGACGACGCCTTACTGCGATATGCAAAGCCGTTATATCGGCACCATCTTGTGCGTTAACATCTGCCCCTTCCGTGATAAGGAAAAGTGCAGTTATTTTGCTGCGGTTTGACATCGCCAAATGCAAAGGCGTTACACCATTATCATCTTCTGCATTAATATCCGCCCCCGCCCTAACAAGGACAAGTGCTATTTCTTCTTTGCCGAAAAATGCCGCCTTATGCAAAGGCGTCTCGCCTTGGTTATCGTTTGCCTTAATATCCGCCCCCGCTTTGACAAGCGCGAGCGTGGTTTCGGTTTTGCCCGCCATTGTCGCAAAATGCAAAGGCATCCTGCCTTCGTCATCTTTTGCGTTAATATCTGCCCCCGCATTGACAAGGACGAGGGCAATTTTGGTTTCACCTTCCACTGTCGCATAATGCAAAGCCGTGTAGCCGCATGACAACACTTCATTAACAACCGGCTCGCCGCGGTCGGGGTCTGCGCAATCAGTGGTCAGGCGGAGTTGCAACCTTTTGTTAACATCCGCCCCGCTGTTAAGCAACCCTTTGACTTTGGCGATATCGCCAAGTTTCGCCGCCAGATGCAGATACGGCAAATGCCTGTTAGATAATGTGAACAAGCCCTGCAGGAATTCGGTCATTACTTCACCCCTTGGTTGCAAGCGGCGCCCGCCGGGCACACTTGCTGGTAAGGGCTGCCTTCGCCCTCTTCGTCCTTGCAGGCGGCTTCCATCGCCAACCTCGCATGTTGCAAACCCTTGCCGGCATTGCCATATTGTTTATCCCAATAACCTTTGCGTTGATACTTTTCATAAGCGCGGATAAACGCTTGTTTGGCGTATTCGCAAACATCGCCGGTGAACGGTATCGGCGGCGGCGGCGGCGGAGGTTTGCCGCAAGCCGTCAAAAGCCCGAAAGCAAAAACCACGCACAAGACGCGCGGGAAGTTAAAACCGCCACGCCGCGCCGCCAAAGCGGGCAAGATGAAAAACAAGCCGCAAGCGGCGAGCAATGCCATCATAATGATTTCCGTGTGTGTCATCATTCCCTCCTCTTTGTTATCGGTATGATGGGCGTTATTATACTAAAACAACGGACGAGTTGTACGATACCTTTTCGGCGGCGGGGGTTATTTGCCGATGCAGAATGTTGAGAATATTTCTGCGAGGATGTCTTCGTCGTCTGTGCTGCCGCTGATGGTTGCGGCGGCTTGCTGGGCGAGGGATAAGGAAGCGCAGCATAACTCCAAATGGGCGCGGTTGTTTTTGGCATCCGCCAAATGCTTGCGCGACTCTGTTAATGCTTGCAGATGACGGGTGCGGGCGCTGAATGGCGGTTGCCAATTAGTCATGCCGCCAATCTTTTGCAACTCTTCGCGAAGGGTGTTTATCCCTTCGCCGGTTTTTGCCGATACATAAATGATGCCGCCCTTTTTGCCCGGGCGCTCGCCGCTGATATCGGTTTTGTTGACAACGATTATTGTGCTTGTTGCCGCGCTTGCCGAAGTTGTTGTTTTTGGCGGGGGGTTTTGCGCGTCCGATACTGCTATGATGATATCGGCGTTTTGCATTTCCGCTTTTGCGCGCGCTATGCCTTCGGCTTCCACGACATCCGCCGAATCGCGCAAACCTGCGGTATCGGCAAGGCAAAGAGTCATTCCGTCCAGATGAATATCGCGCCGGATAATATCGCGGGTTGTGCCCGGCTTGGCGGCGACAATCGCCGCATTCTCGCCGGTCAAACAATTAAGCAGCGAAGATTTGCCGACATTGGGCTTGCCGGTAATTACCGCGCACAAACCATCGCGCATTTTTGCCCCGCGTTTTGCATTATGCAGCAAATCATCCAGCATTGCCGCTATCTCGTCAAGCGCATCATCGGGTTTTGCCGGTGCGCCCGTGTCGTCATCGGCAAAATCCATCTGCGCTTCCATCTGCGCTCTTAATCTTGTCATCTTTTTGGCGATGGCATTTGTCTTTTCCGATAGCGCGCCGGTCATTGACGCCGCCGCCGCCCGCGCCGATGCCGCCGAGTTGGCGTTTATCAAATCGCACAATGCTTCGGCTTGCGACAGATCCATCTTGCCGTTCAAATAAGCGCGCAGTGAAAACTCGCCCGCCTCCGCCATTCTCGCGCCCAATTGCAAACATCTTGCCAATAACAAGCCGCAAGCCGCCGCGCCGCCATGCCCGTGCAGTTCCAAAACATCCTCCCCTGTGAATGAAAAAGGCGCCGGAAAATATAACACCAGCCCGTCGTCTATCAACCCGCCGCCGTCATCTACAAAACGCGCCCGGCTTGCCATGCGCGGTGGCGGTAGTTGGCTTTTTAATAATGCCGCGGCAAAACTTTGCATTCCCCCGCCGCTAATGCGGATAATGCCAATGCCGCCAATGCCCGGAGGGGTTGCAATGGCGGCGATTAAATCATTTGTTGCCGGCATCGGTTATTGTTTGGCAATGCCGCGCGGGTTTCAATTAACTATTCCCGCTGTTTTTTTGTTAATGCCGCGGGTAATGTGCCACTGCTGGGCGATGGACAGGAGTGTGTTGCTCAGCCAATACACCACCAAACCCGAAGGGAAGAATATGCTGAATGCGGCAAAACCTATCGGCAAAAAGCGCATTATCATCGCCTGAGTCGGGTCGGGCGGAGCGGGCGATAACTTGGTTTGCAAAAACATCGCAACGCCCATCATTACCGGCAGAATAAAATACGGGTCGGGCGATGACAAATCCGCCAGCCACAAGCCAAAAGGCGCATGCCGCAACTCCACGCTGCCAAGCAGCACCCAGTAAAGCGCGATGAAAACCGGTATTTGCACCAGCACCGGCAAACAACCGCCGAGCGGGTTTATTTTCTTGCTCCGGTATAGCGCCATCATTTCCTGCTGCATCTTTTGCTTGTCGTTTGCATAACGCTCCTGCAGTTGTTTGATGCGCGGGGCTTCGGCTTTCATCTTTGCCATTGACCGGTAAGAAGCGGACGACAAAGGATAAAACAAAAGTTTGACCGCCAAAGTCAGCAATATTATCGCCACCCCCCAATTGCCGACATAATCATGTATCAATGCCAAAAGTTTGTATAGCAAATCGGCGATGAAAGTCAGCCAGCCGTAATCCACAGCCAGATGAATGCCCGGTGCCGTGCCGTCTTCGTTCAGGCGGCTTAGAATGTCCTGCTCCTGCGCACCGGCAAAAAGCCGCGCCGATACGGTTTGCGATTCTCCGGGGGCTATGTCGCCAAAAGGAAGTATCACACTCGCTTTGCCGCCGCCATTTTTGCTTTTGTCCATGCGAAATTCGTGCTTCCCCGGCTCGGGCAGCCATGCTACGGCAAAATAACGCTGGATAAAACCTATCCAGCCGTCATCGCTAAGGCGCGGATAATCGTCTTCGCCAATGTCGTCAAACGGGACTTTGACAAACTTGTCGCGGTCGGTATAAACCGCCGCGCCGAAAAAAGTCGGCAACAATGCCGAATGACTCGCCGGTTGCCTGCCGTCATGCGCAAGTTGAAAATAAGCGAAAGGCGAAAGCGCCGCCGTGCTTGTGTTTTGTGCCGCAAGTTGCACTTCCGTCAAATAACTTGTTTGGCGGAATACATAACGCTTTTGCAATATCACGCCGCCGCCTTCGGCTTGCAGGATGACAGTCGCCGCGCCGTTTTCACCGGCAAACTTGTCGCCGCCCGGGTTTTGCCAGACAAAACGGGTTTTATGATACGGAAAGCCGCTGCCGCCTTTGGCATCGGTCATTCCGCTTTGCGGCAAAAACACTTCGGCATTGTCGCTTCGGACAAGCGGGAAATCTTCGCCCTCGCCGTCTTCAATTTGTGTTTTGTGCTTTTTCAATCTTAATGCGGCAATGTCGCCGCCGTTTTCGTTAATCTCGGCGACATACCATTCGGCGTTTATGGTAATGGCGGCATCGCCCGCCGCAACATCGCCAAAAGTCGGCACATTTCCGCCGGTGTTTTCGCGCACAAGCGTCCGGCTCGGCACCGGCAGTTGGGAATCGTTGTTATTGGCGGCATCGCCCGGAATGACGCTATCCGGCGCTCTTTGGCTTTGGCTTGCGCTGCGGGCGGCATCTTGTTCCGCGGCTTGCCACTTCTCCCATCGCGTCCAAAGCACCAGCAGCGAAAGCGCCAGCGCCACGAAAAAAAACAACCGCAAAGTATCGCGCATTGCCGCTTATGATTTGTGTTTTTGGCGGTTGCGGCTTTTGAGCGCTATTACCGCGCTCGCTTCGTTCAACAAGCGGCGGCATTCGTCGCGCAGTTCGTCTTCGCCGCTTTTGGCAAAGGCGGATGCCGATGCCACAATATAATCGCAGGCAAACAACTCATTCGCCCACACTTGCCGGAAAGATTCGCGCAACACGCGGCGCAAGCGGTTGCGGCGGCTGGCGCGGCGAAGATGGCGTTTTGACACGCTGACGGCAAAGCGCGCCGCCGGTTTTGCATCTTCCGGCTGCATGTTTGCAAGTTTGACCGGTTTATAACGCAACGACCAAAAGACGCCGGTTTTGCGCCGCCCGCGCCGCGCCACTGCCCGGAATTCTTCCCGCCGCGTCAGAAAAAACTTGTTCAAACCGCGAGTCTTTTTCGCCCTTTGCGGCGGCGGGCGTTGATGACGGCTCTGCCGCCGCGCGTTTTCATACGCGCGCGAAAGCCGTGCTCGCGTTTGCGCCGGATATTGGACGGTTGATAGGTGCGTTTCATCGGGGGCGTATTCTACACCAAAACAAACGGCAAAGTGCAAGCATAACCGCCAAAAGCGGCAATTATTAATATCGGCTGTTGTTAGAGTAAAATAACGCACGGGAGAAACCAGACAAATGACGCAAACCCTTACCGCCCCCGCCGCCGCCCGCAAAGTGCCGGCGTTTATCCTCATCGCCCTTGTCGGCGCGGCGCTTTTGACGCTTTCGGCGCAGTTCAAAGTGCCGTTTTATCCGGTGCCGATGACGCTGCAAACTTTGGTTGTGCTGGCGCTGCCTTTGTTTTTCGGCTGGCGCGGTGCGGCATCGGTCGGCGCGTATTTGGCGGCTGGCGCGGCGGGTTTGCCGGTTTTTGCCGCGGGCGGCGGCATTGGTTATTTTTTCGGTCCCACCGGCGGCTTTTTGCCGGGCTTTTTGCTGGCGGCGGGTTTTGTCGCTATGTTTATGGGCGGCGGGGGCGGTAAACCTTTGTGGCGTCCGCTGGCGGTTTTGCTTGTCGCCGATGCTTTGCTGTTCTTGTCCGGCGTTATCTGGCTTGCGCAGTTTGTCGGTTTTGATGCGGCGGTCAAGGGCGGGTTTTTGCAATTCGCCCTCGGCGATTTGCTGAAAGTTATCGTTGTCGCTACCGCCTATCATCTTTGGCGGCGGCGCGGCTGAACGAAGTTTTTATAACCCGCACGCATCATCGGCAAATGCCGGTCAAACCCGACTATCATCAACTTGCAAGCGCCCTGCGCGCTTTGTCCATTGACGCGGTGGAGCGCGCAAACAGCGGGCATCCGGGCATGCCGATGGGAATGGCGGATGCCGCCGCCGTTTTGTTTGCCGATTTTATGAAGTTTTCCGCCGCCGACCCGAAGTGGCACGATCGCGACCGGTTTATTCTTTCCGCCGGACACGGCTCAATGTTGCTTTATGCGCTTTTGCATCTGACCGGCTATGCCGACTTTCCGCTGGCGCAACTGCAAAACTTCCGCCAACTGAAATCCCGCGCCGCCGGACATCCGGAATACGGCAACGGCGGCGGCATAGAAACAACAACCGGCCCGCTGGCGCAGGGTTTTGCCAACGGCGTGGGGATGGCGATAGCCGAAAAAACCCTCGCCGCGCAGTTTGGCAAAGCATTGTGCGACCATCGCACATGGGTTATCGCCGGAGACGGGTGTTTGATGGAAGGGCTGAGCCACGAAGCGGCGGAACTCGCCGGACATTTGCAACTTGCCAAACTCACGGTGCTGTTTGACGACAACGGCATATCCATTGACGGCGCGGTATCTCTGACGCAAAGCGGCGACATTCTGCGCCGTTTTCAATCCTACGGCTGGCGGGCGGAGCGGGTTGATGGCCATAATGCCGCGCAGTTGCGCGGGGCTATCCAAAATGCCATTGACGACGAACGCCCGGCGCTGATAGCATGCCGCACCATCATCGGCAAGGGCGCGCCAAACAAACAAGGAAGCGCGGCGGCGCACGGCGCGCCTTTGGGCGCCGAAGAAGCGGCGGCGGCAAAAGCATCATTCGGCTGGCGGCATAAACCTTTTGTCATCCCCGCCGCCATCACCAGACAATGGCGACATATCGGCAAGCGCGGCGATGGCGAAGCCGGCAAATGGCGGCGGCGGGTGCAAAAAGACCCGCAGGCGGAAGTGTTTTTGCGCCGCGTTAATATTAATAATGCCGATGGCAAACTGCCGCGCGGATGGCGCGATGCATTGCAACAATGGCAAAAGCAAATGCGCCAGACCAAGCCGAAAATGGCAACGCGGCAGGCAAGCGGCAAAACGCTGGAACTGCTGGCGGCAAAAATGCCCGAGTTGCTCGGCGGCTCTGCCGACCTGAGCGGCTCCAACAACACCCGCGCCGGGCAAAAAACCATTACGGCAACATCGCCCGATGGCGGTTATATCCATTACGGCGTGCGCGAGCATCTGATGGCGGCGGCGATGAACGGCATTGCTTTGCATGGCGGCTTTATTCCCTACGGCGGCACTTTTCTGGTTTTTTCCGATTACTGCCGCCCGTCCATACGATTGGCGGCGATGATGAATATTCGCGCGATTTATGTAATGACGCACGATTCCATCGGATTGGGCGAGGACGGTCCCACGCATCAGCCGGTTGAACATCTGGCATCTTTGCGGGTGATGCCAAACCTGCGCGTTTGGCGTCCCTGCGATGCCGAAGAGACGGCGCAATGCTGGCAACTTGCGCTGCAGCGAAAAGACGGACCTTCCCTTTTGGCATTAAGCCGTCAGGCGCTTCCCTATTGCGATGCGCCAAAAGACGCCTGTGCGGCGGGCGGTTATGTCATCGGCGGGACAGGAAAAAAAGGCGGGGCGGATATTACTATCGCCGCCTCCGGCTCGGAAGTGCATCTGGCATTGGCGGCAAAACAACAACTTGCCAAATCGGGCATTGATGCGGCGGTCGTATCCGTGCCGTGTTTGGAGTTATTTAATGAACAAAAAGAATCCCTGCGCCGCCGGGTGATAATCAACAAACCGCTGCTGGCGGTTGAAGCGGCATCGCCCCTGCCGTGGCTGACATTATCGCCATTGGCGAGCAAGATAAAAGTTTGCGGCATAAACACCTTCGGCATATCGGCACCCGCCGCGCAAGTTTTCACCCACTTCCGCCTGACCCCCCGCGCAATAACAACCGCCGCCAAAAAACTGCTATCCCGAAACTAACCCCGCCCGCATTTCGTCAAGCGATAATGCGATACCGTTAGCGGTGGCATTGTGCGAAGTTATCTGCGGCGATTGTTTGTGCTTGTCAAAGCGGGCGTTAAGAATGCCGTCATCGTAGTACAAAAGCCGCCATGCATGCAAAGAATCACCGGCGCGGATGATGAAGTAGAATCGGGTTATGCTTGTTGTTCGGCGGCATTGTTGTGCTAACGGGATGATTGTCGCCGAGGCGACTTTGACGGCGGAGCGTGTGCTTAATGCGCTTAATATTGAAATGGCGCGGGATTTGTTTGATGCCGCGCAGCAGTGGCATGACGATGATGCCATTGCCGCGGTTGTCATCAACGGCGCGGGGGCGCGGGCTTTTTGCGCCGGGGGCGATGTCCGGCAGGTTTGCGCCGCCGCCGGTGATGATAATCATAAAGCAGTCGGCGATTATTTTGCCGCCGAATACCGCGCCGATTTTGCTTTGCATTGCCTGCATAAACCGCTTTTGTGTTTTGCCGGCGGGATTGTCATGGGCGGCGGCGTTGGCATTATGCAAGGATGCAACTTTCGCATTGCTACCGACACGACTCTTTTTGCCATGCCCGAAACCGCCATCGGCGCTATCCCCGATGTCGGCGCGGCGAAGTTTTTGCGCCCGGTTAATGGCGGGTTTTTTCTCGGCATTAGCGGCGCGGCGATTAACGGGTTTGACGCCAAAGCGGCGATGCTTGCCGATTATGTAATCGCCGACAACTGCCGCGAGCATTTAATAACAAAGTTATGCGCGGCGGATTGGCAACAAAACACCGGCGAAAACCGGCGCATTGCCAAAACCTTGCTTGATGATTTGGCAAAGGCGCATCCGCCGCAAAACAAAACAATGCCGATGTCGCAAACCATCAAACAAATCGCCGCCGTCAAAACACCGGCGGATGCTTTTGCCGTTTGCGATGCCGGTAATGACAATCCTTTTTTGCAACTTGCCGCCAAAAAGTTGCGAGCGGCTTCTCCTTCGGCGATGGCATTGTGGCAGAGGCATTATGATTCTTTGCCGGATGCATCGCTGGCGGAAGTTTTTGCCGCCGATTACCGGATGATGACCGGCGCGGCGGCAATGGGCGATTTTTGCGAAGGCGTGCGCGCGGTTTTGACAGACAAAGA
>JBPCWZ010000133.1:0-2520 GCA_051009015.1 Gammaproteobacteria bacterium
TGTAAGGGCGACACCATTCCCGCCGCCATCTTTTTGTATCGCCCTTACAGGGCTTGATTAATTTGTAATGCCGATTCACGGGGCGCTGCCCCGTGCTATAACATACCGCCCTTTCAGGGCTTTTATATCGCGCCGCGAAGCCCTCGTGAAAACGGGGGCGGCGATGGTTTGGGAGATTCCTGCTTCCGCAGGAATGACGGAATTGGCGGGAATGACGGGTTATATTGTCATTCCCGCTTTTCCCCTCGTCATTCCGGCGTAAGCCGGAATCTCCTTTTGTTATAGCCCTGAAAGGGCGACCTGTTCATAGCACGGGGCAAAGCGCGAAAGCGCGCCGTCCCGTGAGTCGGCATTATTAATAATATTGATTATCGCGCAAGCGATAATCTGTCGCATTGTTGCAAAGCAACAATGCCGCGCCCGCCAAAGTGGGCGCTTTTATATCCATAGCCCTGTAAGGGTGTCCCATTCTTTTGCAGGGCAAAGCCCGGCAAAACCGCAAACCCCGCCCGTTTGACATTCGCCACCGTTGTTTTCGGTCGCCCTTTCAGGGCTTGTTTGTTTCATAATGCCGATTCACGGGGCGCTGCCCCGTGCTGTGAACAGGTCGCCCTTTCAGGGCTTTTATAACGCGCCGCTATCGCGGCGATGGTTTGGTAGATTCCCGCTTGTGCGGGAATGACGAAAGGGGCGGCATTAGATTCCCGCTTTGTAGATTCCCGCTTGTGTGGGAATGACAAAGATGGGCGGATTTTTTTGGCGGATTTGGCAAAACGGGCTTTTTTTGGTTTATAATGTTTGGCATGTTCGCGGGCATGTTTGACATTTGTCATTTATCATCCTACGGCGCACGGCGCACGGCTGAGACCTTTGGCAAAACGGCTTTTGCCGTCATTGCCTTAATTGGCGGCTTTTACACTTTGACTTTTGCCGACAAGACATCGGCGCAACAACTTCCGCAACCTTCCATTTCCCACACGGCACAAAGCGGCGGCTTTGCCGACTTCCGCAAACAACAACAGGCGCGGCTTTTGGCGCACATTGACGACACACTCGCGGCGGGGGCGGAAAAGGCAATTGGCGAAAACTTCGCCGCCATAAAACAGGTTGGCGTGAATTTGCAAACCGGCTTGGGCGGCAGGAAGGCGAATATCGGCATAAACTTCATTGGCAGTTTTGCCGAAAGTGAAAAGGATGCTTTTGGCTGGCAGTTGCGCGGTTATGCGGCAAAAGAAGATGCGGCGGGGCTTAATGCCGGTGTTTTCTACCGGCAAACAAGCGGCGGCATTCTCTACGGCGCAAATGTCTTTGCCGATTATGAAAAGCACGACTACGGCAACTTTCTCCGCTATTCCATCGGCGGCGAATTGCAGCATTCCATCTTTGCCCTTGCCGCAAACTACTATGTGCCGATAACGGATAACCGGCGGGTAAATGCAACGGTTGCCGCTTTCAGCCGCGAGGGTTATGACGCAAAACTGCGCATAGCCGCGCCGCATTACAAAGCATTGAAAGCGGCGGTGGATTATTACCGGTTTGACGGCGAGGGCGACACAAAAGCGGATAGCGGCTTTCGCTATGGCGTGGAAGTGCATCCGCATTCCGCCCTTCGCTTTGGTGTGTATTACGACAGCGGCGGCGAAAAGTTTGGCGGCGATATTGCTTATTCTTTTGGCGAAGAGCAAAAGCGGGAATCTAATGCGGCGTTTGCCCCCGATATGTTTGCGGCGGTATCGCGGGAATATTCCCAGAGAATCGCGACGGTTGCAACGGTTCCGGTTAGTGTGCGGATAACGCCGCTTTTGACGATAACGAATGCAATGACGGCGGCGGCGATAACGACAACGACAAGAATAACAGCGGCGGCAATAACGACAAGGACAAGAATAACGGCGGCGGCAATAACGACAACGATGACGACATTTCCCGTAATACTTTCGGCAACTCGGATGGCAAGTGTGCATTTTACGGTTCGTCAGAGTTTAACTTGGATTACGACACCGTTTACTGTTGTCGCAACATCAACGGTTAAGTATCTATTTACTTTGCCGCCCGCTTCGCAGATAACCCGCCCGTTGGTTATAATCACTATGACAAATTTGGAAAGGGGTATTGCACATGAGGCAATTATGATATCGGTGCAAAATGTTCCCGCTGCTGGAAGTCATATTTTCGCGGTAGGAAATGGGTTTGATTTCGGGCATAATTTGGGTCCTCACACGCTAACCATTACCGAAGGAAGCGAGGAATTCATTAGCGTCTCCACAACGCTAACAACCCGCACAACCACAACGATAGCGGCGGTCATTACCGAAACGCCGATGACAATGGCGGCGGTTAGCACAACCACAACAATGACGATGGCGGCGGTTAGCACAACAACCCGCATTACGACATTTTCCACAATGTTTATAACCCTGACGGCAAACACGGCAATGGGCGATATGGGAGATTCCCGCTTTCGCGGGAATGACGAGGGCGGCGGGAATCCTCTTTATGTCATAGCCCTGAAAGGGCGTC
>JBPCWZ010000134.1:0-10322 GCA_051009015.1 Gammaproteobacteria bacterium
CCCGCCGCGCCAAGGGCAAAGCCGATATTAAAATCGGCATCGCTGTCCCTGAACTTTGCCGGTAAAAATGCCCCGGTCAAAACGATGGTTTTGGTTTTTTGCGGCGGTTTGGCAAGTGCCGCGACAATGGCGCGGGCGGTTTGCGCCATTGTGTCCGTGCCGTGTGTGATGACTATCCGCCGCGCCCGGTTTTGGCGGGCGGCATTTGCGATGCGCGTGCGCCCGGCGGCGGTAATGTCCAAACTATCCTTGCGCATGACCGATTTGGGCGGCGCAATATGAAAAACGCGGGCGCGGCGCAGGATGTCTTCGGCGGCGGGCGCGCCGATGCGGTAGTCGCTTTTGGCGTCATAATAGTTTTTGTCTATCGTCCCGCCGCAGCACAAAATGGCAATGCTCATAGTTGCCATTATCGCACGGCGTTTATGCGGCGTTTATAATTCGCCCGATGGATAACAACAACCGCGCGCGGGGAATAACCAAGTGCGCCGCGGGTGCGGGAGAATCGCTTGCGCTTGCGGGCAATGCCGCCGATGCTCCCGTGTTGTTTTTGGCAAAAGACGCGGCGCATGCGGCGGCGGTCGCCGATGAGTTGGCTTTTTTTGCCCCCGATATTAATGCGCACTGGCTGCCGGATTGGGATGTTTTGCCGTTTGATACTTTTGCCCCGTCCGCGGAAACCGCAAGCCGCCGCATCGCCGCATTGGCGGCAATGGCGGAGGGCGGCATTACCATCGCCTCCGGCGCGGCGGCTTTGGCATTTTTGCCGCCGCCGCTGTTTGTCGCCGCGCGCGCTTTTGATTTGCGCGCCGGAGGGCGGGCGGATTTGGCGCAACTGAAAAGCAAACTTGCAAACAGCGGTTATGAAAATGTCGGCAGGGTCGGCGCGCCCGGCGAGTTTGCATCCTGCGGCGGGCAGTTGGATGTTTTTCCGCCCGATGCGAGTTTGCCTTTTCGTCTTGTGATGTTTGACGATGAGATAGAGCAGATAAGGATATTTGACCCGCGCACGCAAAGGTCGCTGCGGCAGGTGCAAAGGATAAGATTACTTCCGGCAAACGAGTTTGACATGTCCGCCGAAGGAGTGGAGCGTTTTCGCGCCGAATGCCGCCGCAGGTTTGGCGGCGGGGGGGAGAATATTCGCCCCGGCTCGCCTTCGTTTGCGCCGCTGTTTTTTGAACAACCGGCGACTTTGTTTGATTATCTGACGCCGCAACATTTGCTTTTTGTTGATGGCGGCTGCCGCCGCGCCGCCGCCGATTTTCTGGAACAGGCGCGCGAAAGGGAACATACCGCCCGGGTTTATGAAAACCGCCCGGTGCCGCCGGTGGCGGATTTGTTTTTGAGCGCCGAAGAGTTTGACCGGCGTATTAAGGAGAATAAGGCGGCGGCGTTTTGTCATGTGAAGGGCGATAATATGCCGCCGGTTGCGGCGCAGGCGGGCGGCGATAATCCCTATCGTCAGTTGGCAAATGCGGCAAAAGAGGAGACGGCAAAGGGGCGCAAGGTTGTGGTGGTCATGGGCGGCGAAGGGCAAAAAATCGCGGTTGCCGAATCGCTCGTGCGCGAGAAAATCGCCGTGCGCGTTGTTGATGGTTTTGCCGAAGTGTTTAATAAGGATAACAACAATGCAAACGGCGGCGGCGTTTTTGTTACTGCGGGCGTATTGCGCGGCGGTTTTGTATCGGCAAAAAAACAACTTGCGATTTTTGCCGAAAGCGACATACACGGCGCGCCGCCAAAAACGCGAAGGACGGCGCACACCATCGCCGACTTTGCCGATGCCGATGATATCTCCCCCGGCGATTTGGTCGTGCATCGCCAGCACGGCATTGGCATCTGCCACGGGCTGAAAGCCAAAACACTCGTCGGCGTCAGCGGCGAGTTTTTGGAATTGGAATATGCGGGCGGGCAGCGTTTGTGGCTGCCTGTTGCGCAGATGCATCATCTTTGCCGTCATCACGGCGCGGCGATGCTTTCGGTTTTGGGCGGTGCCGGATGGCGGCGGGCGAGAAAGCGCGCCGAGAAAAACGCCCGCGACACCGCCGCGCGGCTTTTGGAAATTAACGCCCGCCGGGAATCGCTCGGCGGCAAATCCATCAAGCCGGACGAAGCGATACTGGCGAAGTTTGCCGCGCGCTTTCCCTATCCGGAAACGCCCGACCAGGCACGCGCCATTCGCGAAACGCTGGACGACATGCGCGCGCCCAAAACAACCGACCGCCTGATAGCCGCCGATGTCGGCTTTGGCAAAACCGAGATAGCCATGCGCGCCGCTTGTGCCTGTGCTTTGTCCGGTGCGCAAACGGCGGTGCTTGCGCCGACGACTTTGCTTTCCGAACAGCATGCGCGCAACTTTGCCGACCGCTTTGCCGGTTTTCCGGTGGCGGTCGCCGCGCTGAACCGCCATACCGATGCGCGCGCAAAACGAACACTCCTTCACAAAGTCGCCGAAGGGACGATTGACATTCTCATCGGCACGCATGCGCTTTTGCATTCTTCGGTTAAATATAAAAATCTGGGGCTGGTTGTCATTGACGAAGAGCATCGTTTTGGCGTCCGCCAAAAAGAGCATTTCAAATCACTGCGCGCCAATGTTGATATGTTGTCGCTTTCGGCGACGCCCATTCCGCGCACGATGGCGATGGCGATGGACGGGCTGCGCGATTTGTCAACAATATCAACGCCGCCTGCCGGGCGTTTGCCGATTCAAACGATGGTTATGCCCTTTTCGCGCGCCGCGGTTGTTGAAGCATGCCAGCGCGAGTTATTGCGCGGCGGGCAGGTTTATTTTGTGCATAACGACATCGCCGGTATTAATGAAATGGCGCGGCAGTTGCAAGAGTGGCTGCCGCAGGCGAGCATTGTTATCGCCCACGGGCGGATGGCGGCGGCGGAAACCGAAAGCGCGATGCGCCGGTTTTTGCGCCGCGAAGCATCGGTTTTGTTATGCACCGCGATTATAGAAAGCGGCTTGGATATTGTCAATGTCAATACCGTCATTATCAACCGCGCCGACAAAATGGGCGCGGCGCGCTTGCATCAACTGCGCGGCAGAGTCGGGCGCGGGCAGATGCAGGGGTATGCATATTTTCTCACGCCGACCGAAGGCGCGGCGACCGAAAGCGGCGAAGAGCGCCTTTTGGCGGTGCAGGAGTGCGCGCAACTCGGCGGCGGCTTTTTGCTTGCCATGCGCGATTTGGAAATTCGCGGCGCGGGCGAGATACTCGGCGAGCGGCAAAGCGGCGACATCGCGGGCGTTGGCGTTGCAATGTATCAAAAACTTTTGCGCGCCGCCGCCCGGGAGATAAAAGGCGCGCCGCCGGAACAGGTTGTCGCCGTGGATTTGGGCGCGCCCGCGATACTGCCGCAGGAGTATGCAAACGCGCCCGGCGAAAGAATGCGCTATTACTGGAAACTCGGCAATTGCAATTCGCCAAACGCCGTTGATGACATTGTAGAAGAATGGCGCGACCGCTTTGGCAAACCGCCAATGGCGGCGCTGGTTTTGGCGGCAAGCCACCGCTTGCGCTTGTTTGCCGAACAATGCGGCGCAAGTGCAATTCGCGCGGCGGCAAGCGGCGAAACGATGATGGATTTTCCCGCCGACACGCCGCATCGCGATGCCATTTTGCAAAAACTTAAAGACGGGGAATGCCGCCTTGCCAATGACGGCGGGAGTGTCGCATTGCCCGAAGTTGCCAAAGACAACCCGATGGCGCGCGCCGAACAAGCGCGCAACTTCTTAGAACAAATTTGCCAGGCGCGCCGCCCTGCTTCGTAGAAACGGCGAGCGTGCGGCGGCAAAAAGGGCGGCTTGCGCAACAATGCCATAACACAGGGAGCGGGTAATACCATGCCAAACATCGGCGCGCTTTTGGCTGCGGCGCAAATAGGGAGATAAATCCGCCGTATCTTTTATGTCCGCCAATTGCGCGGCATCGGCAAAGCCCAAATTTAACCCCTGCCCGGCAAGGGGGTGAATGGTTGCGGCGCTGTCGCCGACAAAAACAACATTCGGCAAAGCGCGCACCGCGCGGCGGCTGGCGACAAGCGGATATGCCGCCGTTTTGTTTGCGGCGGTGATTTTTATGCCGGTGCGTTTTGTTGCTTCGGCGGCAAGATTACCGGCGGCGGCGATGGCTTGTGCTTTGTCGTTTGGCAAAGACCAGATGAGCGAAAAGATGCCGCCAACTGACGAAGACGATGAAAGCGGCAAAAGCGCCAGAGTGTCAAAATCGTCAAACCACTGCGCGGCGCAATCGTTGTCCATTTCGGCATTGACCGTTGCCGTCAATGCCGTTTGTTGAAAACAATGGCGGGCGGAATGAACGCCGAGCAAGCGGGCAAGGGGAGAGTTTGCCCCGTCGGCAACCGCCAAAAAACGACCGCGATAACTTTTGGACTCTCCTTTATTCCCCGATTTTTTTTCTTTGCCCGCCGTGAGAATAATGCCGTTGTCATCCCAATGGCATTGCTGCCATGGGTTATCTTCAATGACCTGCGCGGTTTTTTTCACCGCTTTTTGCAAAGCATGCATTAAATCCTCCTCCCTTGCGATGGCGCACAGGCGCGGCAAACCGGCATCGGCGGCGCTTATCCGCGCCGCCGGTTTTTTGTCATTGCCGGTATGCAGATGAAAAAAACGCACTTCGCAAACCGGCGGCATTGCATCCAAAGACGCCAAAAAACGCGCCGAGTTTTCGTTTAGCGCATAATGCCGCTCGCGCGCCGCTTGCGGTTTTGGGCGGATTAATAAAACTTCCCCGTTGTGATTTTTGCCGCGCGCCGCCGCCAAAGCCAAAGCGACCGGTCCGCCGCCGACAACAAGCCAACCGCCATCGGTCATTAACTTAACCCTGTTAACCGCATTATTAGGAATGTCAAAACAAATCGCGCAGGCGAAAATAAGCCATCGCCGCCGCCAGCATCGGCGCGCGCAAAAACCGCCCGCCGGTAAAACGCCGATGACGCACGCGGGAGAAAACATCAAACACTTCGGCATCGCCAATCATCGCCCGCGCTGCCATCGCGCCGCAAAAACCCGAAAGCGCAACGCCATGCCCCGAAAACCCCTGCGCATAATACCAATCGCCGCGCCGCCCGATATCGGGAAAGCGGCTTGCGGTAATCGCCACCGAACCTCCCCAAAAATAATCCAACTCTTCATCCGCCATTTGCGGGAAAACATGGCAAATGCGGCGGCGCAAAGATGCGCGCAAGCCCGCCGTCTCCGCGCCCAGATTAATATAACTGACCCTGCCGCCAAAAAGCAGCCGCCAATCGGCGGTAATGCGGTAGTAATCCAGCACAAAGCGCATATCGCAAACCGATGCGCCGTTTGCTATCAACTGCCGCGCCCGCTTCTCTCCCAGCGGGCGGGTTGCGCCGATGTAAGAACCGACCGGCATAATGCGCGCTCTTAATGGCGGGATAAACTCGCCCTGATACGCATTGCCGGCAAGCATTCCCTGAGTGCACACTACCGCGCCCGAAGGAGTGTTAATAAACAACTTCCCATCGCGCTTTTTATAGTTTATCGCCAGCGAATGCTCGTATATTTCCGCGCCCGCATCTTTCGCCGCTTGCGCCAGGCCGAGCAGGTATTTTAGCGGATGCAGATGCCCGCTGTTTTTGTCGTATATCGCGCCGTGATAGCGGCGGCTGGCGATAATCGCCCGGGTGTCGGCGGCGTCAAGCAAATCCGTCTCGCAGCCGAAACTTTGCAGGCGCGAGTGATAATCGGCAAGTTGCCGGTATTGCCGCTCTTTGACCGCCGCAAGCATATAGCCCTGATGCAAATCGCAATGGATGGAATGCTCGCGAACGCGCTCGCGCAACATATCTATCGCGGCAAGCGAAAAGCCGAATAAGGTTTTTTCATCAACGCCGGACATTTTGGCAACCGGCGCCAGATTGTCGGTTGAAAACCCGTGCAAAAACTGCCCGCCGTTTCTGCCCGATGCCCCCCAGCCGACGGTTGCGCCTTCCAGAACGACAACTTTTCGCCCGCGCCGGGCAAGTTCCAAAGCGCACGACAAGCCGGTATAACCGCCGCCGACAATGCACACATCGGCGCGGACTTCTCCGGCAAGCGGCGGCGAAACGGCGGGGCGCTGTGCGCTTGCTTCGTAATAGGAGCGGGGCGGTTGTGTTGTCATCTTTCGCTGTTGCTTTGTGCGCAAGGGCGCATCTGCTCCCGCCATTTTAATACATCGGCAAGCGCCATCGTCATCGCCGCGGAAGTGATTGTCGCCCCGGCGATGCCGTCAATTGATTGTTTGCCGCCTTCGGGAGTGTTCAGAAAATCGGCAATGCCCGGCGTTTCCCGATGGCGGATAATGCGAATGCCGCCGGTATCATCGCCGATAAAAGATATGACAAACTCAATATCGCCGCCATAGCCCTTTTTTGCCGCGCCGCGAATGACAACTGCATCCGCGCTTATGCAGGCGATTGCGATAATGCGCGCCGTTGGCAAATCTTCCGGACGGGGAGTAAAAACCGGGGGAGGATAATGCGTCCCTGCCGTCAAAGTTTCGCGCGCCAACTTCACAACATATTCTTCGCGCGCGCTTGTTATCGTATCGCCGAACATCGTCCAAAGCATAATAACAAAAAGCGCGCCGCCGGACAATGCGGCGGAAAAAAATATACCGGCGCGCAGTGCGGAACGCATTGCGGAATTAATCATGGCGCGCGCCGCCAAACATGCCGCAAACTTTGTCAAACAAAGGCGCGGTCATATTTGCGGCGAGAATGGCGAATGCTATGCCATCGGCATGCGCGCCCGCTTGTCGCAGCCACAACGCCAGCGCACCGGCAAAAAAAGCATACAACAAACGCCCGCTTTTGCTTGCGGCGGCTGTCGCCGGGTCGGTAATGACAAAAAACATCGCAAAAGCCAAACCGCCGTGCAGTAATATCGTCATATCGTCATAAACCGCCGCAACAACCGCCGCGCCAAAGGCAAAACCCGCGCTCAGCCGCCAATCGGCAATGCGCAGTATTAATAAAACCGCGCCGCCGACAATGCATGCGACCGGCGGCAATAGCGAAAGTTGCCTGTCAACAATGCCTTCGGGCAGGCGCGCGGCGATGAGGGGAGTCGGCGAAGAGACGGCATCAACCGCGCCAAAGATGGCATCAAAAGTTTGCCCCGCCGATGCATCGCCGTGCCAGTTGTCAAAATATAACGGGAAAGAAACAAAAGCCAAAGCATAACCCGCCATCGCCGGATTGAAAACATTGTTGCCGAGCCCGCCGTAGCAGTGCTTTGCCAATGTCATCGCGCAAAACGCCGCAAACACCGCAACAAACCACGGCGACAAAGGCGGCAAGGCGATGGCGATAATTATTCCCGCAACTATCGCGCTGCCGTCTTTTGCTTCCGACAGCGGTTTTTTTCGCAAATACAAGCACAACAACTCGGCGGCAACCGCCGCCGCCATCGCAACTGCAACCTGCAGCAAAACGCCGATGCCATAAACCCATGTTGCCGCGGCAACTGCCGGGGTCATTGTCAGGGTGGTTATGCGCATGATGGCGGCGGTTGTTTGCCTTTTGCCGCCGGTTTGTTTCATCGCCTTTTTGTCATCTTGTTGTCATGGCTTGCCGTCGCCGTGATAGGCGCGAATGCTATGGCGCGCTTCGGCAAAAAACAGCCACCGCTCCATAAGCAAACCGGCAAACATAAAAGGCAGTGCAATAATCATCCACAAAGCGGTTTGCCAAAACAACAACAACACCGCGCCGATAACCGGCGGAATAAAACATAACAACATTGACGCGGCGCGCATTTTGGCGAGCATCGCCGCCGGTGCCGAAAACATAAACTCGCGCGTTAGAAAAGTTTGCCCGGTATGTCCGGTTTCCAATAGTTTGGCTTTGGCGCGGCTGAAACCCGCCGCCCTGCCAATGCGGACATCGCGCACTTTGCCTATCCTGCGATAGTGCAAACCTTTGCCAAATGCCGCCGCCGCCGCAAAAGGCAAAACCAAAGCCGCCGCCTTCGGGCTTTGCGATACCGCCGCAAACAACGCCGCGCCGCTATGCAAAGCCAATGCCAGATAACAAGCCGAAGTCAGCGGATGATGCCACGCCGCGATTGGTTTTAGCGATTGATAAATCATCGCCGTGCAATAGACCGCCGCCAGAGCGCAAAACAAAACCGCCAGCGGCAAAAGCGCGCTTTCGCCATCGCCGTATTGATATCTTTGCCACGCCCACAAAGCGGACAGCGCAAAAAACAAAACCGCCAAAGCCGCCTCTCTTGAAAGCCACGAAGTGCGAATGCGCATTATCGCCCGCCATGCGTTTTTGGGGTTTGCCAAATGCCCGACAGATGCCAGCAAGCCGCCGCCGGTCAGCAATGCCGAAAGCGCAAGCGAAAGCCAAAAGACATCCGCCGCCGCGCCGACAACAACAACCGCCGCCGCCAAAACCGCCGCCAGCCCCAAACCGGCGCCGGAAAGGACGGTAAAAACAACAATGGAAAGGGCGGGTTTCATCGGCGATGGTGCAGTATTCTACCCGCGCACATTGCCGGCAAAAAGCAAAACGGCGAATGCCAGCAAAGCCGCGCCCAAAACAAAACGCGCCATCTTTTGCCTTTTGCCGTCCGTTATCAGAAAGCCGCGCACGGCATCGGCAAAAAAACACAGCGCGCTTTGATATAGCGTGTTGATGATTATCAAAATCGCCGCCAGTAATACAAACTGCAAACTTGTCGCGCCGAGTTTGGCGTCGGTGAAGTTTGGCATTAATCCGGCGAAGATGAGAATCACTTTCGGGTTAAGCAGGTTTGTCAGCATTCCGTGCCGGAATGGCGATGCCATAAAGCCGCCGCTTTTGCCGCCGCCGTTGATGGAAAAAGGCGCGCGAATAATGCCAAAAGCCAGCCATGCCAGATAGATACTGCCGACAAACGCCACCGCCCGCAACAACCGCGGCTCGGCGGCGATAAGCAAACTCAAACCGGAAACTATCAGAGCAAGATGCACAAGCAAGCCGGTTTGCACTCCCCAAACCGCCCGCAAACCATTGCCGCGCCCGCAGATGGCATGGCGCAAAATAACCATCGTATCGGGCCCCGGCGAAACCACCAAAGCCAAAGCGACAACGGCAAACTGCGCGAGGTTTTGCGTCATTGTTGTTTTGGCAAGCGGCGGCGGTTGTCGGGTCGCGCTTTGGCGGGCGGCAAGCCGCTCAGCGTTTGATGATTTTGTTTATCCAGCCGCGGATGCCGTCGGCTTGTACGGCTTTTTGGGCGGGGGGTTCGGTTTTGTTGTTGTCGTCTTTGGGCGGGGGGGGGATTTTTACCGGTTTGCGCGGGGGGAGGTATTGATTGACCGGTTTGTAGCCGAGTTCGGGCAGCAGCCCTTTGCCGTTTCTTTCGCGCACGAGTTTGGAAACTTCCGAATCGGGGTCGTCAAAATCGCCGAATATGCGGGAGTTTGTCGGGCATGTGATAACGCAAGCCGGCTGGCGTTCGGCGGGCGGCAGGTCTTGGTCGTAGATGCGGTCTATGCACAAGGTGCATTTTTTCATCGTCCCGTCTGCGGGGTCAAGTTCGCGCGCGCCGTAGGGGCATGCCCATGCGCACAAATTGCATCCCATGCACTTGTCCTGATCCACAAGCACGATGCCGTCTTCTTCGCGCTTGTAAGATGCGCCGGTCGGGCAAACGCTGACGCAGTCGGCATCTTCGCAATGCATGCACGACATTGGAAAATGCACCGTCCTGCCGCCGGGCGTCTCCGGCGAATCTTCCGCTTCGTAAGTGCGCACGCGGTTGAACCAAACTCCTTCCGGGTCGCGCCCGTAGGGGCGCTCGTCGGTCAAAGGTCCGGTTGTGCCGGAAGTATTCCACTGCTTGCAGGCAGTGGCGCAACCATGGCAGCCAACGCAAGTATCCAGGTCAATAACAAGCCCGAGTTTCATCGCCACTCCTCAAAGGGCGCAAAAATTCTGCTTGTAATTTCCAATACCCGATTAGGTTTATCGGCGGAGAATTCCTGCACCCAATCGTGATGGTGTCCGTGCCAATCAACAACGATGCGCCCTTCCAAATCGGCAAAAAGCGGGTCTTTGACAAGATTAAGAAAAACACGCTCTTTTGGACTGCCATCTTTTTCAATCTCCGCGCGTTCCTTGCCGTGGTATATGTCGGCAAGTTCCGGCGGCAAATCCCCGTCAATGTTTAGAGATTCCGGCGAGTTGTTGAAATTGCGGAATACGCCGGCAAACCGCGCATTCATTCTCGCGTTTTTGACGCTGCAAAACGCCACGACATAGTCGCAGCCGATAATCAGTTTTCCGCC
>JBPCWZ010000135.1:0-8595 GCA_051009015.1 Gammaproteobacteria bacterium
CGCCCCGTGAATCGGCATTATGAAACAAACAAGCCCTGAAAGGGCGACCGAAAACAATGGCGGCGAATTGTCAAGCGGGCGAGGTTTGTGGTTTTGCCGGACTTTGCCCTGCAAAAGAATGAGACGCCCTTTCAAGATAATGGATATAAAAGCGCCCACATTGGCGGGCGCGGCATTGTTGCTTTGCAACAATGCAACAGATTATCGCTGGCGCGATAATCAATGATTATTATGATGGCATTGTCACGGGGCGTTGCCCCGTGCTGTGAACAGGACGCCCTTTCAGGGCTTTGATGACGAGTGCGCTTTGCGCACTCAGGGTTTTGCCATTTGCGGCGGATTCTCCGCCGTTTGCGCTATCGCGCAAATTGCCAAATGGCAAAGATGTGGATTCCCGCTTTCGCGGGAATGACGAAAGAGGCGGGAATGACGGGGTTGGTTTGTGCTTTTTTGGTTTTTTATGCGGCGATGGTTGTGCCTTCGGGTTCGCCGCGTAAAACTGCCATTAGTGCGCCCGGTTTTTGGAGTTGGAAAACATGTATCGGCATTTTGCGGTCGCGGCACAGGGTTAATGCTGTGGCGTCCATTACGCGCAGTTGTTTGTTGATGGCATCGTTCATCGTCAGCGTGGAATAGCGCTCGGCGTTTTTGTCTTTTGCCGGGTCGGCGGAATAGACGCCGTCAACATTGGTCGCTTTCAACAAAGCATCCGCGCCTATCTCCGCCGCCCGCAATGCCGCCGCTGTGTCGGTTGTGAAATAGGGGTTGCCGGTGCCGCCGGCGAAGATGACCACACGCCCGGCTTGCAGATGACGCACCGCTTTTTGCCGGATATACGGCGCGGCGACTTGTTCCACATTCATCGCCGTTTGCAGGCGCGCATCCAAACCGCCGCCTTGTAATGCCGATTGCAGTGCCATTCCGTTTATTACCGTCGCCAGCATTCCCATATAATCGCCGGTTACGCGGCTGACGCCCATTTTGCTTTCCATCAACTCGCCGCCGCGCACAATGTTGCCGCCGCCGACAACAACCGCAACTTGCACGCCAATGCCGACCGCTTCCGCTATCTCCTTAACCAAATAAAGCAAAACATTCGCCGACAAAACGCCGCCATTGTTGTTTGCCGTTATATCTTCAATTGCGACATTCGCCCCCGCCGCGCCTTGCAATGCTTCGCCGCTGATTTTGAGAACAACGCGCCGCAACAATGCCGCGGGTTTGGCGGGACGGGTCATCCGCCGGTTGTTACCAAGGCAAAACCTTTCGCCGCCGCGCCGCTCTCGGCAAGGGCGCGCGATACGGTCTTTTTGTCGTCCTTGATGAAAGGTTGATGCAAAAGCGCAACTTCGGAAAGATATTTCTTGACTCTGCCATCCGCTATTTTGTTGGCGATATTCGGCGGCTTGCCTTCTTTTATCGCTTGCGTTCTGCCGGCTTCGCGCTCGCGGGCAAGTTCTTCTTCGGGGATGTCGCCGCTGTCCAGAAACTGCGGGCGCATCGCGGCTATGTGCATGCACACTTCGCGCCCCAGAGATTCGCCGCCGCCCGCAATATCCGCCATCGCCCCGATTTGCTCGCCCGGATGCAGGTAATGAAACAAACGCCCCTCGGCGCGAAAAACACGATGCATGCCAATGGTGATATTCTCGCCCATCTTCATCACCATCGCCTCGCGCGCCGCCGCCAAAGTGCCGCCGCCATCCGTCATCGGCAGGTTGTCAATCCCTCCGGCTTCGTCTTCTTCTTCGGTGTTTTCGGCATTTGGCGCATCAACGCCCGCCGCGCAAAGCGCACCGGCGACACTTCCGGCAAAAGCATAAAAAGCATCATCGCGGGCGACAAAGTCGGTCTCGCAATTGATACAAACCAGCGCGCCGATATTGCCGTCCTGTGCGAAAGCAACCCGCCCTTCGCCAGCCGTGCGCGAGGATACTTTGCGCGCGCGGGCACCCGAACGGGCGCGCAAAATGCTGCGCGCTTTGACGACATCGCCGCCCGATTCCACCAGCGCTTTTTTGCATTCCATCATGCCCGCGCCGGTTTCCTCGCGCAGTGATTTGACCGTTGCCGCCGCAATGCTCATAACTTGCCTTTTCTTCGCTTACTTTGCTTTTGGCAAATATTACAAGCCGCCCGGCGCGCCCATTTCGTCTTCGCGCCCGCCGCCGCTGACGACAACCGCCTTTGCCGTTTCTTCGTCCCGCTGTGTCCGGCCGGTGATGATGGCATCGGTCATCGTGCGCGCGTATATCTCCACCGCCTGACGCGAATCGTCATTGCCGGGGATGACATAATCCACGCCGTCGGGCGAATGATTGGTATCCACAACCGCAACGACCGGAATGCCGAGTTTGTTGGCTTCGGCAACCGCGCCGCGATGCACGCCGACATCAACGACAAAAAGCGCCTCCGGCAGGTTTTGCATATCGCGAATGCCGCCGATGGATTTGACAAGTTTCTCCTTCTTGTTCATCAGGCGCAAACCTTCTTTTTTGGTCAGTTTTTGCAAAATGCCGCCGCGAATCTCTTCCTCGTGCCGGACAAGGCGGGCGACCGATGCGCGAGTGGTCTTGAAGTTTGTCAGCATCCCGCCGAGCCAGCGCTCATTGACAAAAGGCATCCCCGCTATCGCCGCATGCCGCTGGATAACTTCGCCGGACGAAGGTTTGGTGCCAAGATACAACACAACGCCGCCGGCAGCGGAAACGGCGCGCATAAAATCCGCCGCCTCGCGAAGCGCGACAACAGTGCGATCCAGATTGATAATGTGAATCTGCTGATATTTGCCGTAGATATACGCCGCCATTTTCGGATGCCAAAAGCGCGTGCGATGGCCCAAATGGGCGCTGGCAAGCATAAGTTCCCGGACGCCGACTTCGCTCATTTGACTTCCTTGTCCGCGGATGCGGCAGTGGCGGCGGCGACATTTTCGCCATCGCCATTATCAACTTTGTCATCGGCGACAACGGCAATGGTAATGGCGGCATCAACATCCTTGCCGAGGGCGATATTGGCGGGATGCTCGCCGACGGTGCGAAGCGCGCCGGACGGAAGCGAAACCTGCCCGCGCCGAATGTCGGCATCGCCGGTTTTGTTCAGGGCGGCGGCTATCATCGCGGCGGTTACCGACCCGTATAACTTGCCATCGGGACCGGCGCGCGCCGACACTTGCAAAGTCGTGCCGTTTATCTTCTCGCGCATGGCTTTGAGTTGTTTGACGGCATCCGCCTGCCGCTTTTCCAGTTCGGCGCGGCGGGCGTCAAAGCGCACTTGCGCCTCCGGCGTCACCCGCTCGGATTTGCCCTGCGGAAAAAGATAGTTGCGCGCATAGCCGGGCTTGACGCGGACAATGTCGCCGAGTGCGCCGAGGTTTGGCACATCTTCCAGAAGGATGACTTTCATTTATTCCTCGCCCCAGTGGTGGCGGCGCGTGTAGGGCAAAAACGCCAAATAGCGCGCGCGTTTAATCGCCCTTGTCAGTTGCCGCTGCATGCGCGCCGAAACATTATTGGCTTCGGCGGGCGTTATCTTCCAATCCTCGCGCAGATAGCGCGACAGGGTGTCGACATCTTTGTAATCAATGGCGGTAATGCCCGCCGACAAAAGCGGGCACGGCGGCTTTTTGCGAAACATCGCCCGCGAAGTGCTGCGCGGTTTGCGGTTTATGCGGCGGCGGCGAATAGGCATCGGTTATTCCTCATCCTCGTCATTTTCATCTTCGGCGACTGCGCGGCGGCTTTTGGCGGCGGATTTGCGCGGGGCTTTGATGCTTTTGTCGCCTTCTTCTTCGTCATTGTCGGCGGCGGCTTCGGCTTTTTCTTTGCGCGCCGGTTTTTTGGCTTTGACATCGCCTTCGGCGCTTTCGCTTTTGGATTCGGCTTTTGCCGCGCTATCGGCGGTTTGGGCGGTTTTGGCGGTTTTGGCTTCCGCTTTGCTTTCGGCTTCGGCTTTGATTTTGGCTTCGCTTTCCGCTTTGGCTTTGTTTTCGGCTTCGGCTTTGGCGGCGATGCGCTCTTCCTGTATCTTCTTCATCATCGGCGAATCTTCGCTAATCGCCGCATCGCAACGGACGACCATAGAGCGCATGACGGCGTCGCTAAAACGGAAGTTCTCCTGCAACTCGCCGAGGGTTTTCGCCTCGCATTCAATATTGAGCAGGATATACTGCGCGCGGCGCTGTTTTTTCATCGGGTATGCCAAAGTGCGCAAGCCCCAATCTTCAAAACGATGGACGATGCCGCCGCCGTCGCTGACGATTTTCTTGTAGCGCTCGGCCATCTCGCCCGCGCGGGCGTGCTGGTCTGGGTGGATGATGGCAATGACTTCGTAATGGGGCATCTTTGTGGTCTCGCGGCCGGCGGCAAAAAAAACCTCCGGCAAAGCGCCGAACGCCATTGTATACTATTTTGTCGTCCAAAACACCAAAAAGCGAAGAAAAATTATGCAAACCCCAAAACAACAACAACTCGCGCCGCCGGCAGGGCATGCCAAAACCCGCATTCTGCAACTGCTGCGGGAGTTTGCCGATGACGAAGAAACGCCAAACATGCCCGCCCGAAGCATTGACGGCAAAAGCGGCGATTATGCCGAACTCGGCGGCATTTTGGCGCAGATGCATGCCGCCGACATCGCCGACATATTGGAATCGCTGCCGCTGGCACAGCGGGGCATTGTCTGGAAAGCCGCCACTGATGCCGGTTGCGGGGGGAGGGTGCTTTTGGAACTCGGCGACAACGGGCGCGATTTTGTCATCAAAGAAACCCCCGCCGAAACAATGGCGGCATTGCTGGGCGATTTGCCCGGCGAAGAAGTCGCCGCTTTGTTGCGCGGTTTGCCGCCATCGGCGAGCGCGCGGCTGATGCGCCTTGCGGGTTTGTCGGACGATGCCGAAGTGCGGGCGAGTTTGTCTTTTGACGAAGGGACTGTCGGGGCGCTGATGGATTTTCGCCCGGTGCTGGCGCGCGATACCGAAAGTGTCGGCGATTTGCGCGCCCGCCTGCAGAAGATGGGCGAGTTGCCGGGGCATTGCGATAAATTGTTTGTCGTTGATGCGTGGGAGCGTCTGGTCGGCGTTTTGCCGCTGAAACGATTGTTGCTAAACCCGCCGCAAACACCGGCGACGGACATCACCGTCGCCGACAACTTGTATTTGTTCCGTTCCGGAGACGACATAGAAAAAGCCGCCGGCGCTTTTGAGCGTTATGATTTGATAAGCGCGCCGGTTGTTGATGATTCAAGGCGCGTCGTCGGGCGGCTGACGATAGACGACATCGTGGAGCATTTTCACGAAAATCGCGAGCGCGCATTGCTCAGCAGCGCGGGCATTCGCGAGGAGGAGGATTTGTTTGCGCCATTGCCGCGCCGTTTTCGCAACCGCTGGCAGTGGATAGCGATAAACCTTGTCGCGGCGCTTTTGATATCGCGGGTTGTCGGCGTTTTTGAGGGCGCGATAGAACAACTTGCGGCTTTGGCATCGCTGATGCCGGTGGTGGCAAACATGAGCGGCAACATCGGCAACCAAACGGCGACATTGACCGTGCGCGCTTTGGCGCTGGACAAAATCAACGCTCTTAATTGGCGCGACATCATGCGCGGCGAGTTTGCGCTGAGTTTGATAAACGGCGCGGTTTGGGGAGGTCTGACGGGCTTGGCGGCATATTTTATCTATGGTCGGGGCGATTTGGCTTTTGTGCTTTCGGCGTCAATGCTGATATGTTTTGCCGCGGCGGCTTTGGCGGGTTTTGTCATTCCCCTGATAATGCGCCGCCTCGGCAAAGACCCGGCATTGGGCGCAACGGTAGTATTATCCGCCGCAATAGATTCCCTCGGCTTTTTCGTCTTCCTGCTTTTGGGCGTAATATTTTTGCTGTGATGGTTGTGTTATAATGCCGCCTATGGCAAAAAGCGGCAAAGCGTCCTGGGAGGTTGCCCTGGACAAGGCATCGGCGACCATCGCCGAGAATTCGGCATTGCTTGCCGAAATGCGGGCGTCCGCCGCCGAAGCCGAAGCCAAAAACGCCGCCAAAAGCGCCAAAGAAATGGCGGATTTGCGGCGCATCGTGCGCGAAAACGGCAAACTCATCGGCACATACATAGGAGACGAAGGCGAAATGCTGGAGCAGCAGGTTGCCGCCGCGATTATCAAAAAGATGGCGCTTGGCGGCGTTTGCTTTGACGAGGTCATTACCAATGCGCATGTCCACGGCAAACACGGCGATGGCGAGTTTGACTGGATAGGCATCAACGGCAAGATAACCATGGTCGGCGAAACGCGGCGGACTTTGGAGCGCGGCGATGTCCGGCGCTTTTTTGCCGACCGGATGGAGTTGTTCAAACGCTCCCGCTATAACCATCATGCCAAAGGCAAAGAGGTGCGGGGCGTGATGATATACCAAACGGCAAAGGCGGGGGCGGTTGAAGAGGCGCTGAAATTGGGGATGATGGTATTTCGCGCCGAAGGCAAGAAAACCCTGCGCCCCGTCCAAACCCCCGCCGACATCCCGCCCAAACGCACCCAAACCAAAACCCGCAAAACCATCTAATTCCCTTTTCTCCGTCATTCCCGCAAAAGCGGGAATCTCCTTTTTGTCATAGCCCTGAAAGGGCGTCCTGTTCACAGCACGGGGCAACGCCCCGTGACGGCATTTCAATTTAATCAAGCCCTGAAGGGGCGTCCCTTTCTTTTGCAGGGCAAAGCCCGGCAAAAACCGCTAATATAATCCATTTCCCCCGCGCTATCTTTGACATTCGCCGCCATTGTTTTCGGTCGCCCTTTCAGGGCTTGATTGTTTCATAATGCCGATTCACGGGGCGTTGCCCCGTGCTATGAACAGGTCGCCCTTTCAGGGCTTTAATACCGTCATTCCCGCCCCTGCCGTCATTGTCGCAAAAGCGGGAATCCCCTTTTGTCATAGCCCTGAAAGGGCGTTCTGGTCATAGCACAGGGCAACGCCCTGTGAATCGTCATCATAATAATCATTGATTATCGCGCAAGCGATAATCCGGCGCATTGTTGCAAAGCAACAATGCCGCGCCCGCCAAAGTGGGCGCTTTTATATTCATAGCCCTGAAAGGGCGACACATTCTTTTGCAGGGCAAAGCCCGGCAAAAACCCGCGCCGCATTCATCATCATTCGCCGCCGTTGTTTTGTGCCGCCCTTTCAGGGCTTTTGATTCGTGTTTTGCCATTTGCGGCGACAAGTCGCCGTTTGCGCTTGCGCGCAAATTGCCAAATGGCAAAGAGTTGGATTCCCGCTTTCGCGGGAACCGCGATTGAAGTCCGAAGTGCAGTGTTGGGATTCTATATCGGTATTGGGGTGATTGTCATTTCGGTCTTTGTTTCCGCCGGGGATTTGTAGCCCAATGACTTCCGCGGCGTGTTGTTCAACCGGCGAACCACTGCCGACAACTTCGCCCCGCTCACATCGGATGCGGGCATGTTTTTGGGGAACCATCGGCGCATCTGACCGATAACCCCCTCCACACTGCCGCGCTGATGAGGACAACGCGGAGCGCATACATACCAATCGGCATTGAAATGATTCTCCGCATGCTTGTATCTGGCAAACTCCGAACCCCTGTCCGATGTGATGGTATTGACCGCATAACCCGCCAGCATATTCTTGCTCGCCCGCAGAACTTCATCGGCGCTCTTCTCCCGCAACTTGCGCGCCAATACAAACCGCGATGACCGGCACACCGCAAACAGTATCAACCCGTCTTTCACCATCGCCGTGTCTATCTCGTAATGCCCCAAATGGGCGCGACCATTCGCCGCCATCGGGCGCGTGCTTATCGGCAAGGCATCCGCCATCGCCAATGGCGGCGCGGCTTTCCCGCGCTTTCGGTATCTTCCCAAACCGCGCGGCAAATAGCAATAAGGCGGCTCGCCCGACAACTTCCGCACCAAATAACGATGCGGGCGATGATGCGATGCCATCCGCTGCTGGCGATGAAGATAATCGTATATTGCCCTCGCGCTGACTTCGCCCATCCTGCCGGCAATGACATCGGGCGACCAGCCGATTTTCATCTTCGCCAACACCCGCCGAAGCAACTTGCCTTTCAACTTGCGCGGCAAGGCGCTGGCTTTCGTCCGCCGCCTGTCCGCTCGCCGATGCGCATAATCCCCCTCGTAATGCTTGTCCGGTATGCTGTTGCGTTTGATTTCCCGGCTGATGGTCGTCGGGTGGCAGCCGACCATCCCGGCGATAGCCGCAACCGATGCGCCTCGCCTGTTTTCTTCGGCGATTGTGATACGATTGTCCCGGGACAGGTGTTGATATTCCATCGTTTTCCTCCTTTTCTTTGATGAGAGGCAACGATATTACATCTGTCCCTTTCTTATCACCAACACTGCACTTCGGACTTCATTCGCGGTTCCCGCGAAAGCGGGAATCTCCTTAAACCCGTCATTCCCGCGAAAGCGGGAATCCAAACCCTTGTCATTTGGCTATTTGTGCGCAAGCGCAAACGGCGGCTTTGCCGCCGCAAATGGCAAACCGCAGAGTGCGCAAAGCGCGCTCGTAATTAAAGCCCTGTAAGGGCGCAATGTTATAGCACAGGGCAACGCCCTGTGAATCGGCATTACCA
>JBPCWZ010000136.1:0-5039 GCA_051009015.1 Gammaproteobacteria bacterium
TGTGTCATCGCCGCCGCTTGCCTTACTCTATGACTTTGGGGACGGCAAACAAATCGCCGCGCCGCGCCGGGGCATTGGCGAGAAGTTTGTCCGCGCCAAAGCCGGGCAGGGGGTTGTCTTCCCGGCAACGCAAGCCGTTTTGCGCCTGCAAGCCGACATGCGCCATCGGGTCGTCATCATTAACATCGGCATCGCGAAGCACCGCCATCATTCGCACAATATCGCCAAGCGCCTTGGCGGCGGCGGCGCTTTCGTCATCCGAAAGCGCCAGCCGCGTCATCCGCGCCAATCGCAAAATATCCCGCTCGCCAATGTCCATCGTTGTGCCTGTCGGTTGTGCGCTTTTGCCAAAAAAACCGCTATGTTATAACTTGCGCGGCAAATACCGGGCGCGCGCGGGGAAGAAGTCATTGTTGTGTTTCTTTTGTTTTGCCGCCTGCGGGAAGTTGCCGCCCGTTGTCGTCATCCCGCAAAAGCCGCCGCCGGTGTTGGCTTATTTTGCTTTGGCGTTTCGCAGGGCTTGTACCATGTCGCTGTCTTCGCCGTGTTCGCTTATTGCCACATTCAGGGGTGTCAGGCCAAATATGTTTATTGCGTTGGTGTCCGCCCCCGCTTCAACAAGGGCTACCGCGGTTTCCACATGATCTTCAGCCACCGCAACATGCAAAGGAGTCGCGTCATTTTCGCCTTTGGCGTCAATATGCGCCCCCCCTTTGACAAGGGCGGCTGCGGTTTCGGCGTTGCCTTGAAAAACCGCAATATACAAGGGCGTTTCGCCGTTGGTGTTTTTTGTCTCAACACGCGCGCCCGCTTTGGCAAGGGCGAGTGCTGTCTCCGCCCTGCCTTCAAACGCCGCAATGTGCAATGCCGTCTCGCCGTTTTCGTCTCTTGTGTCAATGGGGACTCCTTCTTTGACAAAGCCGATGGCAATTTCGGTCTTGCCTTCCGCCGCCGCCCAATGCAAAGGCAATCTGCCGTCGTTGTTGATGGCATTAAGATCCATCCCCGTCGCCGCCATGGATTTGATGAGGACGAGCGCGGTTTCGGTGTGCCCGTTCACTATCGCATAATCCGTCAGCGACTGCCCGAAGATATCTTCCGCTTCCATATCAGCCCCCGCGCCGATGAGGATGACGGCAATTTCGGGTTTGCCTTCGTCCAGCGCCCGGTGCAAAGGCGTGTGTCCGGTGAGGTCTGTGGCATTGACATCCGCCCCGCGGTCAAGCAGGTTTTTGACTTCGTTGACATCGCCGTCGCTCACCGCATTGTGCAGGTCCGACGAGAGGCACCCGCCGGCAACGGCGGCGAAGAAAACGATGCACAGGGCACGCAGAAAGTTAGCCATGGTTTTGTCTCCCATTGTTATGTTGTGTCAGGTCCGGCAAACAGCCGCCTGTCGCTATGATACCACAAAGCACGCTAAAATCGCCAAGTTTTGGCGACAATTTCCCCCCGCCGTCCAAAAAGGCATAAAAACGCCCGACTTTTAGCATGACTGCCGCATCTTGTCCGTTGTGGCGGATTAGTCATCAAACCCGTCCGGTTATGCCTTTTCGCCAGCGGGCGATGACAGGTTATTCAGCAAGAAATCCCGCAAAGGTTGCAGTTCCGTATGCTCCAAATTCCAGCGCTTTGCGTCCAAGTAGTTGCGTTCGTCTTCGCGTGGTTTTGCCCTATGCGCCTCACAATAGGCGTATATTTTCCCTTTTAGGTCAGGCGGATTAAAACCTCTGCTCCGCAGGCATTCTTCGTAGTTGTCAAAGCATTCGGCAACGCCGCCGATTTCGGGGTCGCGAAAAATACGCAACAGCAAACTTTCCAATTTACCGGGATTTTTGTCATCGGGTAGCAGAAAAAGTTTCGTATCCGTGCCCGTATTCGCCTTAATCTTTTGGGCGGCATCTTCAAATTTCTTCCGCCGCTCATCGCCGCCGCCATTGGCATCCACGACAAGTAAAGCCCTGTTGCTAACACTGGCGATTTCAAGCACGCGCTCGGATATTTTCTTGCCTATCAGCGCACCATCGCCGCCGCCTTTTTCGCCCGTCGGGCAGACCATGATTTTTCCCGCACGGTCGGGAGATTTTATCTTGCAGTCAAACAACAAGTCGCCGTAGCCGTAGGGCAAATGGCGGAGATATTGCCGCACAAAGTGGCAGTCGCTCTTCCCCTCTACAATTATCGCCGCCGCCGCCGAGTCCGTTATCATCAGCGTATTTCTATGTCGTTGGCGATGCAGCGGTCAATATCCTCGTAAAGATAAGCACCCGCCCGCACTTTGCCTTTCTTATCGTGCATAAAGGAAAACACCGCCGCATCCTCGCGCAAATCTTCTCTTTCAGTGAGGACTTCTTTAAGGGCGACCAGCACATCTTTGCTGTGCGTTGTGGCAAAAATTTGCTTGCCTTCCCGTATGGCAAAGTCAAAAACGGCGCGCAAAAATGTCGGCAATGCGCCGAAATAAACCCCCGCGCCAATTTCATCTTCCAGATGCACGCTGTAACTTTTAGAGCAGAGATTTCCGAGCATACCAAGCACCCGGCGCAAGCCATCGCCGGCAATGTGCAAAGGCATCATCTGGTCAAGCCCGATATCTATGAGCGGCGTTTTTTCGGACAGGGCAAACCCCGCTACCTGCGGGTTAATCATTTTCAGAATATCAACGATGGCGGCTTCCCGCTTGTTTGTCGTCGCCGCATCTATCGCCACCCGGATATCAGGATAGCAAATAAAAACAGCATTCCACAATAGAAAATCCATGTCTTTCGGTGACAAGGCATGCTTTTTCCCCGCCTCGTCTATCCGGAAAAATGCTTCTTCTTCAACAAATTTATCCAAACGAACGCCATCGTCACGAATGCGAAAAAAATTATAGCCCTTGCCCGCAAAATCGCGGGCGTATTCCACGGTGCGCTTAAAACCATTGAAGCGCGCCGTTTGTGTGGAAGCCACTGTCCCCATTTGGGCACTAATCTTATCCGCCTCGCGGTAAGAGACGACATTGTCGTCCATAACGGGAACTATCTCTATTTTTGCGGTCACATTGCCAAACGCGCTTTTGATTGCCGTTTCCAACTCTATCGGCTGCAGACGGAAGTTGTGAAACAATGATTTTGCCGCAGCAACGGCATCGCTTTGGTTGTTAACGGTCGCCCCGCGCATACGATTGAAGCCAACAGCCCCCGCCATATCCGTGGAGACAGACATCAAACTCATCGCCTCCAAAACGCTGGTTTTGCCGATTTCGCTGGGACCGACCAGCAAATTGAACACGGGCGCCGCGCCTTCCATTCGGAAATCGCACAAGCCGCGAAAGTTGTTAATGGCAATGCTGGAAATGGGCATACTCGGCAAACCTCGCCGTCATTATACACTATCAAACAACGGATTGTTAAGCCGCTTTTAGGCGCGGTTCGCAATAATCATATATTATTGTGTTAAAATTCCCACCGAACACAATTCCCACCAACCATGAGGATAAATACAGATGAAAACAATGTCCGCCGAATTCCGCAAGCAGTTGCGCGAAATGCAAAAAACTGCGCGCGCCCACAAAGACGAGCACGGGAACAAAAAGAGCGTCCCGGAAGCCGAAACCAGCCGCAGGGTGGAAATGGTTTTGGAAAAACTTTGCGGATACCATGTTTTTAGCGACCTGAGCCGGGAAAAGCGCGAGAGTCAGGGTGTGTCCGATGCCGTTGACTTTGCCATTGGCTTTCCGTCCTCGGAAAAAGTCAGCATGATTGTGGAGGTGAAGTCGGTTTCCGTGCCGTTATCCCCCCGCCTTTACAATCAAGTGCAGCGATACGCCCGCAAGTGGCACTGCCCGTGGACCCTGCTGACGAATTTGACGGAGTGGCAGTTGTTGCACTTGGATTTGTCGTTGTCCGAGCAGCCAATTCTTGTCCGTGAGTGGAATCTGCTTGAAGATTCGCCGCAGGATTTATACGAACACTTTTGCGCCATCCATCGCGACGGCGTCAGAAAAGGGCATCTGGACAAGGAATGGAAAAAACGCCAGCCATTAACGGACAAACCTCTTATAGAGGCGCTTTTTTCCGAGCGGGTGCAAAAGTCCCTGCGCACAGAGTTAAAGAAAAGCACAGGGGCAACCCCCGGCGTGTCTGATTTGTTTCAGGCGGTAAAGGGGCAGATACCCGAGCATCTTCGCGCTATTGCCGATGGAATGTTTCGCCCTGCATCCGGTCAAAAAGCGGCGAAAGTTCGCCGTAAGCGGGAAACCGAACAATCCGCAGAGGCAAAAACCGCCACACCACAAACACCGGAATACACGCCGGACATATCCGCCAACGACTCGGCGGAATAACCGAATACTTCTCGGCGGGCTATACCGCCGCCGGGTCAATATCCATCCGCCATCGGGTTGTTGTTTTTGGCAGGCGGGGGAGCCATTGGGTTATGAAGGTGTGCAGGTCGGCGCGGTTTGGGGAGGAGGTTAGCAACTGCGCCTGATAACGCCCCGCTACTTTGGCGCGCAACGATGGCACCGGCGAAAAGATGGATACCGCCGCCGGAGTTTTCCCTTGTGCCGGTTTTTGCCCTTGCGCCGGAGTATGCCTTATAACCTCCTGTGCCAATGTCGCCGCTGTTGTCAAAAAAGCATAAAGCGCCTTTTCGCTTGCGGCATTTGCCCGCAGCAGGGCGAGATGCCAAAAAGGCGGCAGGTTTGCCCGGCGGCGCTCGTCCAATAACAACTGCCAGCAGCCGTCAATATCATCTTTTAGCAGCAGCCGGTAAAAAGGATGTTGAGGATGGGCGGTTTGGACAAGCACCCTGCACCCTTGCGGGTTGCGCGTTCCCCTGCCGATAACTTGCGAAAGCATCGCCAGCAATCGTTCGCGGGCGCGAAAGTCGGGCGCAAACAAACCGCCGTCCGAGCCCAAAATGCCTATCAATGACAAGTGCGGGAAGTTATGCCCTTTGGCGATGATTTGCGTGCCGACAAGCAACTCGCGCCGCCCGCTTGTTGCGGCTGCCGCTTCGGCATCAAACGCCTTTGCATCGCTGTCCAATCTTGC
>JBPCWZ010000137.1:0-2573 GCA_051009015.1 Gammaproteobacteria bacterium
CGCTATTGGCCGAAAGCAGACATAAAAAAGGCAGCTTTAAGCTGCCTTTTTTGATCTTGTGGTGAGTAGCTGTTAACTATCAGCAGCAGATTCTGTTGCTTCGCTAACTTCATCCGAACGAGTGATAGTAGCTTTTGCTTCTAGTTCATCCACATAGGTTTCAATAGTTTTGCGCGTTAAACTTTGTTGTACGTTTTGCTTAACGTCATCAAAAGCAGGTTGTTCAGTTGAGCGTTTGTCTTCTAATAAAATTACATGCCAACCGAATCGAGTGTTAACCGCTTCTGGTGTAGTGGCGCCTTTTTCCATTGCTTTAACGGCATCGGCAAATGCGGGCACCATGGTTGCGGCTTTAAACCAACCTAAGTCACCACCATTTGCTGCTGATGGGCCTTGTGATTTCGCTTTTGCAAGTTCTTCAAAATTTGCGCCACCATTTAGCTCTTCAATGACTGCTTTTGCTTCTTCTTCAGTCTGCAATAAAATATGCCGTGCTTTATATTCACTAGTATCGTTCAAACTTATTAAGCGCTCATATTCTGCTTTCAGTTCATCATCAGTAAATTTTAAATCTGCAAATTTTTCAGTCATTAGGGTGTTGATTAAAATATTGCTTTCTTGGCGTTTAATTTGCTCGATAATTTCTGGACGATTCGGTATGCCTGCATTGATAGCTTCTTGGCGTAAAATTTCTGTTGCAATTATCTCATCAGCAATAGCCTTGTCTGTGAAATTTTGCTCAGGCTGAGATTCACGTTTTGATTTCGCGAATTGTTCAAAATCATTATTAGAGATGGATTCATCATTTACGCGCGCAAATTCTCCGCTGTCATCTGCTGCTGCGTTTGTTTCTGGTGCTTCTTCGCCTTTGCAGCCGTGTAAAACACTAACGCAAAACAGAACGAAAACAATGGTTGAGATGGTTTGTTTAAACATGAATATTCCTTGATAGTTAAGTGTAAATTGTAAGCCCGATTAATACTGGGCTCGAAAAAATTATGGCAAGACGAGTTTATAAGGTTTAACAATAACCTTTTCGTATACGCCGGCATCAATGTAGGGATCGGTATCTGCCCAAGCTTGTGCTGCACTTAGCGATTCAAATTCGGCTACTATTAAGCTGCCTGTAAAACCTGCAGCACCAGGATCTGGACTGTCAACGGCTGGGTGTGGCCCCGCAATAATGAGTCGGCCTTCATCCTTTAAGGCAATTAATCGTGCGACATGTTGTTCGCGTACAGATAAGCGTTTTTCAAGACTGTTTTCTACGTCCTGACTAATAAAGGCATATAGCATAGTAAATAGTTTTAATTAGTGATTGTGATTGAGTGCGGTTTGAGTTGCTGAAAGTTATAGTTGTGCAATAACGGTGCGCAGTATAGCAATAAATTGGTAAAAATCAGCTCAAAACTGAGTCGCAACATACCAATTACTAGGTAAGCTGTGGCCATTGATCTACTATAAACACAGATAAATTCCCATGAGTCAGTATTTTGTAATCCATCCTGTTACGCCGCAAAAGCGCTTACTGCGACGAGCAGTGGAGATAATTGATCAAGGTGGATTAATCGCGTATCCCACTGATTCCTGTTATGCCTTGGGGTGTCATATTGGTGATAAACAGGCGATGGAACGAATTCGTAGGATACGTAAAGTCGATGACAAACATCATTTCACCTTGGTGTGTAGAGATCTATCGGAGTTGTCTACCTACGCAGTTGTGGAAAATAGCGCTTATCGCTTAATGAAAAATTGTACGCCTGGGCCTTATACCTTTTTACTGAAGGCCACCCATGAGGTGCCGCGTCGATTACAGACCCCTAAACGTAAGACGATAGGCTTAAGGGTGCCTAATCACCCCATTGCATTGCAATTATGTGAAGAGCTAGGCCAGCCTTTGATGAGTAGTACGTTAATTTTGCCAGATCGAAATGAGCCACTTTCTGATCCACAAGAAATGAGAGAGTTGCTTGAGCATGAGGTCGATCTAATTATTGATGGCGGTTACTGTGGAATTGAGGCGACCACGGTGATTGATTTTGTTGATTCAAGTCCAACAATTTTGCGGCAAGGTAAGGGTGATGCTAGTTGGTTAAGTGAATAATAGGCTAATTGCTAATCAATATACTCATTTCGACCATACAACTTCTCACATGCGCCGCGTATAATAGCTGTACTTAATGAACACTATTCAGTTGATTACAATTTGGGCGATACCCGTTCTATTTGCAATTACCTTGCATGAAGTAGCTCATGGTTGGGTGGCAAAAAAATTTGGTGACACCACTGCACAATCTCTAGGGCGACTCAGCTTCAATCCTATTAAGCATATAGATCCTGTAGGAACAATTATAATTCCTGCAATTTTAATTTTAACGACTGGGTATGCTTTTGGTTGGGCCAAACCAGTTCCAGTTAATTTTAATCAATTAAAAAATCCTAAGAAAGATATGGTGTGGGTGGCCGCTGCTGGTCCATTTGCAAATGTCATCATGACAATTTTCTGGGCAATTTTGTTGTTTACGTTTATTGGCGCTGCAAATCAAGATGAGCAATATGCGAAATTTTTTGTA
>JBPCWZ010000138.1:0-4158 GCA_051009015.1 Gammaproteobacteria bacterium
GTCGGCGAGTTGGCGCAAATATCTGGTCATGTCGTGCTCGCTGCGGCAAAAAACAGCGCCGCCGGAAAACGGGGGCTGCCTTTTCAGTTGCGGGGGGATAGCCGATGCTTGCGGGTTAATGGTTATCCCGCCGCCGCCGAATGCCTCCATTACAATGCGCAAATGCTCCGGCTTTGTCGTGTCATCGGTGCTAATGCCGACTTCGCCGGGCAGTTGCAAAAGATTAACGCCGTTTGCGGCGGCGCGCTTGACAACCTCCCCGGCGTCATCGGCAACAACGCGAAGAGTGTCAAAAAAATGACGATGGCGAATTTTGCGCCCGGCTTTTTGCAAACCTTGCGCCAATGATGCGGTGTTTGTGTGAATGCGCATTGCCGATGCCGTCAATCTTTCCGCCCCCTGATAGATGGCGTATCCGGCCGCGAGCATTGCCGGAAGCGCCTGGGCCGTGCAAATATTACTGGTTGCTTTTTCGCGGCGGATATGCTGCTCGCGCGTTTGCAGCGCGAGGCGGTAGCCGTCCCTGCCTTGTGTATCGCGCGATTTGCCGACAACGCGCCCGGGCGCATAGCGCAAATAGTCGGCGGCAAAGGCAAAAAACGCCGCATGCGGCCCGCCGCAACCCATCGGCAAACCGAAACGCTGCGAGTTGCCAAAGGCAATATCAAAACCCATCGCGCCCGGCGGCGTCAAAAGCATCAATGCCATTAAATCGGTCGCGCAAGCGGCGGCGATATTGTTTTTTTTCAACGCCGCCGTTATCTGCCGCCAATCGGCAATGTTGCCATCGCCGCCCGGATAACCGATAAGCGCGCCAAAAGCACCGGCGCAGTTTTCAACCATCATTGACGGCGGCAAAACCCGCAACTTGATACCAAGCGGCAAAGCCCGCGTGCGCAAGACGGCAAGCGTTTGCGGGAAAAGCGATTCATCGGCAAGAAAAACATCGCCGCCGCCTTTGCGGTGCAAAAGAGTCATCGCTTCCGCCGCCGCCGTCGCTTCGTCAAGCAGCGATGCATTCGCCATCGGCAAGCCGGTCAGTTCGGCGCACATTGTTTGGAAGCGGTAAAGCAACTCCAAACGCCCCTGCGATATTTCGGCCTGATAGGGGGTGTAGGCGGTATACCATGCCGGGTTTTCCAGCAAATTACGCCGCAATGCCGCGGGCATTTGCGCGCCGTAATAACCCAAACCTATCATGCTCGTTTTGCCGCTGTCGTTGTCGGCGGCGTATCGGCGCAACTCTTCATGCGCTTCGCTTTCGCTCAGCGGCGCGTCAAACGATTCCGGCGCGGCAACAATATCGGACGGCAATGCGCGCGCCAAATCGTCAAGGTTTTCCAAGCCCAAAAAGCGCAGCATTGTTTTCTCGTCGTCCGCCGACAAGCCGCAATGACGGGCGCAAAAATCGCCGCCGGTCATCACGCGCCGCCCGCGACAAAAGCGCGGTATTGCTGCTCACTCATCAATCCTTCGGGCATTGTGTCGGCGCGCATCTCCCACAGCCATCCTTCGTCCTCGGGCGATTCGTTAATCAGTTGCGGGTTATCGGCGAGGGCGTTATTGACGGCGGTAACTTCGCCGCCGACCGGCGCATACACTTCGCTGGCCGCTTTGACCGATTCTATGACCGCCCCTTCGCCGCCCGCCTTCAGCATCGCGCCGACGGGCGGAAGTTCCACGGCGACGACATCGCCCAATTGATCCTGCGCATGGTCGCTAACGCCGATGCGCCAAACTTCGCCGCGCTCCGTCAGCCATTCGTGGTCTTTGGTGTATTGTTTCATTGTTGTTTCTCCTTTTGTTATTTCGCGTAGCGGTGCGGCACAAACGGCGGTTTGACAATGCGGCACGGCACTTTTTTGCCGCGCACAATTGCCTCAACCGCTTGCGTTTTTGCCGCCCCTTCCTCCGTTTCGGATCCTTCTCCCTTTTTGGCATATTCCGGCCGGACAAAGCCCATCGCCACCGGCGCGCCCAGAGTCGGCGAGAACAAGCCGCTGCTGACTTCGCCGATGGCATTATCGCCGATGACGAGTTGCGCGCCGCCGCGCACCGGAATTTTGCTTTGCGGCAAAAGCCCGACAAGTTTTCGCGCCGCGCCGTTTGCTTTTTGCTCGCGCAGGACATCGGCACCGGCGAAGTTGCCGTTTTGCAATCGGTCTTTGCCGATAATCCAAAGCAATCCCGCTTCGGCGGGGGTTGTTTGTTCGTTCAGTTCGTTGCCATACAAACAAAGCCCCGCTTCCAGCCGCAAAGAATCGCGCGCGCCCAAACCGGCCGGCAAAACCGCGCCATCGGCGAGTAATGCATCGGCAAGTTGTTCGGCAATACCGGCGGGCGCGCCTATCTCAAAGCCGTCCTCGCCGGTATAACCGCACCTGCAGATGCGGCATTGTTCGCCGCGCCATTCTATCTTTGCCGAATGCATAAACGCAAGCCGGGCCGCGGCGGGGAAAAGGCGCGAAACAGCGGCGGAGGATTTTGGCCCCTGCACAGCCAAAAGTGCGCGCGCGCCGTTTTTGTTGCGGTCGTCAAAGACGGCCGATGCCGCGCGCAATCGCTCCGTTACTTGCGTTTTGCGCGCGGCGTTGAAGATGCAGAAGTAATCGCCATCGCCGTCGTTGCCGACAATAAAATCATCAACAATGCCGCCGCTGTCCAAAAGAAGGGCGGCATATTTGCATTCCCCGACGGCCAAAGCGGACGGGTCGGCGGTTGAAAGCCGCGCCAGCGCATCGCCGCGCACTGCGATTTGCGCCATGTGCGAGACATCAAAAAGCGATGCCGATGCGCGCGTGCGGAGGTGCTCGTTGATAACGCCGTCGTAAAAGACCGGCAGCCGCCAGCCGGCAAAGGCATTAAGCCGCCCGCCGCGTTTGCGGTGCCAGTCCAGCAATGGCGTATTGTGAAGTGAATCTGTCATAACAAAAACCCGGTGGCAAAAAACACTCGCGCCGTTTGCCGAAGATGCAAAAAGCGCAAACCTTTCCCCTCCGTCCTTTTGCCTGAGAGATTTGGGCGGCGGTGTTGAATAACAAGCACGCCGTCCATTGCCCCTTCGGCGGGGCGGTTTGCCGCTGAAAGCAAACCGCCCACTCTCCGGATGGATCCAAAACGCGCGGTATGGGTGCCTGAGATTTTCCGGGAAGTTGTATCCTTCGGCGGGGCGCGATGACAAAACCGGGCAAAAGCCCCGCAATGCATCAAGCCCGCTTTTCCGCGCGCCATTAACAATCCGCCGCCAATACTACCACCATCCGCCCGCAATCGCAAACGGCGTTGTGACCGGCATTTGGACGGCATTTGGAATTTTGGCGCGAATTAGTATAATGTTTTGGAATGTTCGTCCGGATTCGCCGGGTGCGCTTTTATTCCACAGGGGAGGATAACAATGAAAACACACAAACTGCAAAAACTCATAGCCGCCGCGGCTTTGTCGGCCGCGCTGGCAATGCCCGCATTCGCGCAGGATTACACACTGCGCGTGCAAACGCATTACTCGGCCGAATCCATCAACGGCAAAAACGCCGCCCAATTCGCCAGGGATGTGGAAGCCATGTCCGGCGGGCGGCTGAAAATGGAAATGTTCTTTTCGTCCTCGGTTGTCAAATCGGTGGAAACCTTCGGCGCGGCCGCCGATGGCATCCTTGATATTGACATGACCGGCGCCGCCTATCAGGGCGGGCGCGACAAGGGATTCCAATTCCTCGGCGATTTGCTCGGCGCTTACAACACGCCGTGGCAGCAAACCGCATGGCTCAAATACGGCGGCGGGCGCGCCCTCGCCGACGAGTTATACGGCGAGCACGGAATGCATCTGGTTTGCTGGTGGTGGCCCGGCCCCGAATCCTTGACCTCCACAAAACCGCTGAGCGGCTTGAAGGATCTTAAGGATTGGAAGTTTCGCTCGCCGCCGGGTTTGGAAACCGACATCTTCGCCGCGCTCGGGGCGAAACCTGTGGTGATTGATTTTACCGAAATCTTCAACGCGCTCAATACCGGCATTGTCGACGGGGCGGATGCGTCGTCGCTCGCCAACAATGTGGGCTTTGGCTTTTTTGACATCGCCAAACACGCGACCTTCCCCGGCTTTCATTCCATGCCCGCCGACCATGTCGCCGTCAATAAGCAAAAATGGCAATCCCGGCCGTCCGA
>JBPCWZ010000139.1:0-21035 GCA_051009015.1 Gammaproteobacteria bacterium
ATGATGCACAACTGCGGATAGCCGCCCCCGGCTATCGGGCGCTGAAAGCGGCGGTGGATTATTACCATTTTGACGGCAAAGGCGACACAAAAGCGCAAAGCGGGTTTCGTTATGGAATGGAAGTGCAACCGAATGCCGACCTGCGCTTTGGTTTGTATTATGACAGCGAAAGCGAAAAGTTTGGCGGCGATATCGCGTTTAACTTTGTTATCGGCGAAGAGCAAAAGCGGGAATCTAATGCGGCATTTTCGCCCGATATGTTTGCGGCGGTATCGCGGGAATATTCCCAAAGAATCGCGACGGTTGCGGCGGTTGGCGTTAGTTTGCAGATAAGCATTGTGGGCATAATGACGACTGCGATAACAATTCCGGCGATAACGACAACGACAAGAATGACGGCGGCGGCGATAACGACAATGGCGGATGTGGAAACCAATATGGTTGTGCCTTCGCGAATGGCGAGTGTGCAATTTACAGTGCGGGTTGATGCAGGTGCAAATTATGTTGTAGCAACAACAAGGGCTAAAGTGTTGGTCACTTTGCCGCCTGTCGCTACCCCTCGCCCGCATGTGCTGACGATAATGAGAAATTTGGCTGCCGTGTTTACCGGAATAAGCAATCCGACAAGGATAATAGAAGCAAATAATCCCCTTTTGCGTGGTATAGTATATGGGTTTGGTGATTTTAATAGCGTAAGCCCTTGGACGATAACCATCGTAGATGGTAGCGAGGATATTGTCGGCGAGCCAACAACCACAACGCTAACAACCCGCACAACTACAACGATGGCGGGGGCAATTACCGAAACAACGATGATGATGGCGGCAATGACCACAACAATCCGCACAACGACATTTGCCACAACATTTATAACATTGACGGCAAACTCGGCAATGGGCGATATGGGAGATTCCCGCTTTCGCGGCAATGACGAAAGAGGCGGCAGTTATGAAATGGCGGCATTAGATTCCCGTTTTCACGGCAATGACGAAAAAGGCGGGAATGACAAACAACCGTCATTCCCGCGAAAGCGGGAATCCAAACCCTTGTCATTTGTCCATTTGCGCGATAGCGCAAACGGCGACTTGTCGCCGCAAATGGCAAACCGCAGAGTGCGCAAAGCGCACTCGTAATTAAAGCCCCGAAGGGGCGCCCTTGCGGGCGCGTTTGGATTCCCGCTTTCGCGGGAATGACGAGAGGGGCGGGAATGACGAAAGATGCGGCAATGACGGGATGGGCGGAAATGACGATATTAAAGCCCTGAAAGGGCGTCCTGTTCATAGCACGGGGCAACGCCCCGTGAGTCGCCATCATAATAATCATTGATTATCGTGCCAGCGATAATCCGATGCATTGTTGCAAAGCAACAATGCCGCGCCCGCCAAAGTGGGCGCTTTTATATCCATAGCCCTGAAAGGGCGCCCCATTCTTTTGCAGGGCAAAGCCCGGCAAAACCACAAATCCAAAACCCCGCCCGTTTGACATTCGCTGCCGCTTTTTCGGTCGCCCTTTCAGGGCTTATTTGTTTAATACGCCAATTCACGGGGCGTTGCCCCGTGCTATGAACAGGTCGCCCTTTGCAGGGCTTTTATGACGCGCCGCTAACGCGGCGATAGTTTGGGAGATTCCCACTTTCGCGGGAATGACGAAAGGCGGGAATGACGGAATGAATGGATTCCCGTCTGCGCGGGAATGACGAGATGGGCGGGAATGCCGCAAATGACGGGAAGGATGCGGGGGTTTTGCGGCGGGCTAAACTACCTGCAAATCCGGAGGGGCGGGAGGGGTTTCTTTTTTGGGCGCCGGGGGATTGGCGAAAAATACGCCGCGGCCTTCGTCGCTGTCAAAAATCGCCAAAACATCTTCCATCGCCAAAACAATCTCGTGCGTCTCGCCGCCCGAAAAACGCGCCGCGAAAGATACGCCGTCGTTGTTGATAACCAAACCGCGCACCGCCTCCGGCGATATGTTAAAAACAATCTTGCCGTCCTTTGCCAACTTCTGCGGCGCGCCCGTCTCCTCGCCCGCACGCGCCAAAAGGCGCGGGCTGCGCCGCTTGTCCACGCACCAATCGTAAATGGCGCGGACAAAATACGGCTTCATACTTGCATCGCTTATCGGTGTCATTTTCGCATTGCCCTCTCGGTTACTGTTAAAGATTTGGCAAACGCCGGGCGCGAAAAAACACGCTCGGCATATTTGCGCAACGCAACCGTGCGCGGCGGAAGATTAATCTGATAATGCTCCAAACGCCACAACAACGGCGCCAAAGCGACATCCAGCATTGTAAATTCGCGGTCCATAATATAACGCTGATGGCGCGGCAAATCGGCAAACTGGCGCACTAACTCCTCGCAAATGCGCTTTTTGCATTCCTCGGCGCGCTGCTTGCCGGTCTTTTTTGCCTCCAGCGTCTGCACATGACGAAAAACAAGCGACTCCAACTGATTCATCATCAGCCGCACCTTCGCGCGCAAAACAATGTCAACCGGCATCAACTGCGGATGCGGAAAGCGCCCGTCCAAATACTCGTTGATGACATTGGACTCATACAGGCGCAAGTTGCCGTCTATCAAAATCGGCACCTGACCGAACAGCGGGTTGTAATCCCACAACTCGTCCGGCTTGCGCGACAAATCCACCGATATGATCTTCTCCGGCTCCATCTCCTTCTCGCAAAACACCAGCCGGCAGCGGTGCGAAAACGGGCAGTGGTCGGCGGAATATAATGTTATCGGCGTTGTCATGCGATGTCCCTCCAATAGTCGCGGTAAATAAAATAACAGGCGACCAAAGTTATCATCAAACCCGCCATCACCAAATAACCGGCGCGCAAACGCCGCTCGCGGCTCGGCTCGGCTATGTAGCGCAAAAAACCCGTCAAATCCGCCATCGCCTTGTCGTATTGCGCAGCCGTCATCTTCCCCTCGGTCGCCCGCCGCAATGTGCCGCCGTCATCGCGCACAAAAACACCCTGCAAACCGGCAAGAACATGCGGCATCGCCGCATTCTCAAAAACCGCGTTATTCCAGCCGCCCGGGCGGGTATCGTCCCGGTAAAAAGCGCGCAAATAGGCATAAAGCCAATCCGCCCCGCGCACCCGGGCGACCAAAGACAAATCCGGCGGGACGGCGTCATTAAACCACGCCCTTCCGTCTTCTTGCGACATCGCGCTAATCATCCCGTCGCCAAGCCCGACATCGGCGGCATCGGCAAATATCAAATGCTCGCGCATCTGCTGCGGGGTTATTTGCAAATCCTCCCCTGTCCTGCCATAACTCGCATAGCGCGCGCTGTGGCAGCCCAAACAATAGTTAACAAAAAGCGCCGCCCCGCGCTGAAGCGATTCCGCACTGTCGTCTATCGGCGCGCTCGGATAACTTCCGCCGCCGCCCGCCGAAAAAGCAACACCGGCAAAACCCGAAAGCGCAAAAGCCGACAACAAAACCATCGCCAGCCGCAACGCCGCCCGGCGCATCTTTGTCAATGTCATCAACCGCATCGCCGCCATCCAAACTATCGCACTCTTTCCGGCGGCGTTTTGTTTTTGTCGGCGGCGGTATAAAACGGCATCAGTATAAAAACGGCAAAATATAATACCGTCAATAACTGCGCCGCTATCTGCCGCCCGTCGCTCGGCGGCAACGCGCCCAAAACACCCAAGCCGATAAAAACTACCGCCAGCACAGCCAGCGCGCTTTTGTAATACCAACCGCGATAGCGGATGGAAAGCACCGCCCCGCGATCCAGCCACGGCACCGCAAACAACACCACAACCGCCAAACCCATCGCCAAAACACCCCACACCTGCGTTCCCAAAAACGGCGGCACCGCCCGCAAAATGGCATAAAACGGCGTGAAATACCAAACCGGTGCGATATGCTCCGGCGTCTTCAACGGGTTCGCCGGCTCAAAGTTCGGCGCTTCCAGAAAATAACCGCCCATCTCCGGGGCAAAAAACACCACCGCGCAAAATACTATCAAAAACAATACCGCGCAATAAGTGTCCTTGACCGAATAATACGGATGAAACGGCACGCCGTCAAGCGGGCGTCCGTCGGCGTCTTTGTGCTTTTTGATATCCACGCCGTCCGGGTTGTTCGACCCCACCTGATGCAAAGCAACAATGTGCAAAAACACCAAAGCGACAATCGCCAAAGGAATGGCGGCGACATGCAAAGCAAAAAACCGGTTAAGCGTAACATCCGATATGGCATAATCGCCGCGAATCGTCTCCGCCAGCCACTCGCCGACAAAAGGCAGCGTGGAAAATAAATTGACAATCACCTGCGCGCCCCAGTAGGAAGTTTGCCCCCACGGCAGCAAATAACCCATAAACGCCTCCGCCATCAGCAGCAAAAAGATTAGCATTCCCAGCAGCCACACCAACTCGCGCGGCTCTTTGTACGAGCCGTAAAGCAAAGCGCGAAACATGTGCAAATACACAACCAAAAAGAAAAATGACGCGCCGGTGGAATGCACATAACGCACCAGCCAGCCCCAATGGACATCGCGCATAATGTATTCCACCGAGGCAAACGCCTTTTCGGCGTCCGGCTTGTAGTTCATCGTCAAAAAAATGCCGCTGACGATTTGCAAAACCAAAACCAAAAGCGCCAGCGCGCCAAAAGCATACCAGCCATTAAAGTTTTTCGGCGCGTAATATTCCGTCAGATGCTTGCGCACCGCCTGACGCCACGGCAAACGCCTGTCCAGCCAGTCGCCAAAAGCGCTCATGCCGGTTTTTGCCCGGCATCCTCGCCGACAACAATGGCATTGTCGGCGGTGTAATAATAGGGCGGAATGACAAGATTCGTCGGCGCCGGGCTGCCCTTGAAAACCCTGCCGGCAAAATCAAAACGCGACCCGTGACAGGCGCAAAAAAAACCCTCGTCGCCGTCCTTGCGCGGCGAACATCCCAAATGCGTGCACAAACCAACGGCGACAAAAATATCCGTCTTGCGCGATCTCGTGGCGTTTTGACAATAAGACGGCTGTGTGCTGGCGGCGGATTGCGGATCGCTCAGCCCGCTCTCTTCGCTTTGCATTTTTTGCACCATCTCGTCGCTGCGGCGCATAACCCAAACCGGTTTCAGCCGCCAGACGACAACTTTTAATTCGCCCTCTCTCAGCGATTTGACATCAACCTCAACCGGCGCACCCGCCGCTTGTGTTTTTCGACTCGGGCGCAAACCGGCAAGAAAAGGAGCGGATAATGCCGCCGTCCACAATGCGCCAAGCAATAAACCCGCGCTCAGCAATAACCGCCGCCGCAAAGATTTTTGTTGCGGTCCGCCGACACCGGTCATCGCTTCTTGTTTCTTACCACAATCGCCGGATAGTTGTCGCGAACTTTGCCTTCGGCATCTATGGACTGACCGACCAATACCCGAAAACGCCGCTTGGATATTCTGTCAATGCCGATAATGCCGTCCGATGATACCTGCACCGAATCCATTATCAAATGGCTGGTTTTGTCCAAAAACATGCCGTCCTTTTGCAAATCAAAACCCTCGTCGCCTATCCACAGGAAAGTCTTGCCGTCCGAATGACGGCGCACCATCGCGCTGATCTCCAGCGGGATTTCTTCGTCCCGGGCGAGCACAACTTCCGCGCCGCCGGCAAAAGGTTCTTCATGCAGGATGACAGGAAAAACTTTGGTGATCTCTTCCAACTCCGCCGCCGCCGCATCGCGGCGCAGGATCTCCAAAGTCATCCGCTCGCCGGCCGAGAAAAACAACCGCCGCATTGGCGGGGCGGGACTCTCCGTACTTTCCGCACCGACTATCTCCGGCTCGACTTCCGGCTCGGTGCTTTCTTGCGCATGTGCGCCAAAAGCAGCCATCGCGGCAAAAAACACAACAAGCCGCAACAACGGCGGCAAAAACCCGAACTTATTTTTCATTATGCGCTCCCTCCGTCGGCATCATCCACAACAACCCAGACAACATCGCATTCCCCCCTGACATTGTCGCGCAAAGCGGCGGAAAAATCGGCTTCCAGCCGCGTCATCTCGCACGACAAGGGCACAAACACGCCCGCGGCGCGCTTTGACAAATCGTCCAAAAACATAAAAATGTCCATATCATGCAGCATCGGCATTGAGACATGCATCGGCAATATCCCTATGTTCGCGGTGCTGCCTTCGGTGAAAACGGACTCCTCCGACGGCACGCGCTGGCTGGTGCCGAAAGTAAAATCAATCACGCCCAAGCGGCGCTTTTGTTTGATGTCATACATGACATTGCGCAACCCCACCCTGTCCACGGTGCCGGCGACAACGCCGCGATCCTGCCGAAGTTGATAACTTGTCAGGTAGGCGTCATACAGGCGCCTTTGCTCGGTGACATTCTTCCGGTTGGTGCGCACTTCGCGCAACTCGGTTTGCAAAGTCTGCCCGCGGCTGACCGCCTCCCGCCGGTAGACATCCGCCCAATCGGAAAAATAGTTCGGCGTGACAATGGTGATAATCACCACTATCACAATCTTGATGAGAAGATTTCTTTCCCGTGCACCGATAGGCATTATCCCGCCCCCCCTTGCTGTTCCTGCTCTTCCGCGCGCGGGTCAAACGAAGGCGGAAAATCCTCGCCATCCCGCCATATGATGCGCAGTATAAACTCCCGCTCCAACTCGGTATCCTCGTCCAGCAAAGTGTTCAACTGCTCCGGCGGCATCTCCCGCTCTTCAATGAAGACATCACCCCGCTTGTCAAACGATTCCACAAATTGCCGCGTATTCTCAAACACTTGCCGCTGCGTGCCGCCCTGTGCCGCGCCTTGCACTTCCAGTATCTGATAGAAATCGCCGCCGCTGATAACTTGCACGCCGTCGCTCGGCGGGGCGACGGCTTCCGGCGATACATACCACTTCACGTTATTAACGGAAATAATATCGGCGTTTTGCGCCAGCGCGCCGGACAAGTAATAAAGCAGGCGGGTCGGCGTCAGCCCTTGGGCTTCAATCATGTCAAAAGTCGTCGCCACGGCGCGGACATTTTCCCCGGTCGACGGCTTGTCGCCAAGAGATTGAACATCGCTCTGATAGCCGGTTTTTTCCTCGTTGAGCGTGCGCTCCGTCTCTTCGTTTTCGGCGACATAACTGAAAAACCCTTCGCTGAAAGTTATTCCCGCATTGGCATATGCGTATGCGCCGTAAAGGCAAAATAGAACCATCGCCGTCCGCGCTCCGATTTGAATCCAGTAATGCATGATCTGCCGCTGCGGCGCCAACTGGCGGAAAACAATGCGCCTGCACAGCGCATTCACATGCAAAGAACTGTCGCGCCCCGTCTCCGTCAGCGGTTTTTTGATGCCCGCCTGCTCGTAAAGCGCCTCGGCGGAATGAAAGCGGTATTCCAAACGCCCGGCACTTGGCAATGCCTGCGCAAGCGGTCCCGTCATGCTGCCGGGGCAAATGCAATCCACCGTCAGCCTGCCTTCCATAAAAGCGCGCATCGTATTAAGATACTGCATGGTGCGCTCCAATTCTTTCTTTATCGTCGCCGCCAAAGCCGCAGCATCGGAGCCGGAGGAAACTTTGGCGATGCGACTAAACCGCAACTTGTGCGCGGCAAAAAAGGTCAGACGCACCGTATCATTCTCGTGGAATGTAATGAGAACGGAATCCTGCCTCGTCTTCGGCAGCATCGGGCGCAGAAAGGATGCGACATGCGGCATCCCGTGAACGCCGGTCACATAGCGAACGCCGTCTTTGGCGATGGCGGCAAGCCACGGGTCAATCTTGCTCGCCGCCAAAAGGCCGAAAAACAAAACGATATCCTCGCGCTTGCCGCGCTCCTCGCGCCCTTGCAATTCCGACAGAAAAAACGAACTGCCGCGAAACAACGAGCGCATGCGCCGGTTGTGAAAGCCCGCTTTGGCAGTGCCCGTCAGGTGCGGGACATGCTCGCTACGGTAATCCTCGCCGATGATATTGGCGATAACAAAAAACCCTTTGTTGCGGTAGGGGTTCTCGACAAGGTGCTGACCGAAAAGCGCAACGCCCTTGTCGTCGTTGGGGAATGCCGCGACCTGACGCAACTCGCCGCCTTTCCAGACGACAAGCGAAACCTCGTCATCGCTGATAATCAAGCCCGGACGCTCGCCGAAGACAAGAAAAGAGGGTAACTGCTGTGCAAACATAACTCTAACTCACTTTGGAGATCGCATCATACAAGGGGCTGTAAATGGCAACGACAACCCATATCAGGAGGCCCGCCAAAACCGCCATCGTCAAAGATGTAATCGCGCCTTGCACGATTTCAATCGATTCGTTGGTATCCCGGTCGTAATAACTTTTGATTTGCAGCATCGCCTGATCCACGCCGCCAGTCGCCTCGCCCAGACGAACCATGCGCAACACCAAAGGCGGAAACAAACCCGACTCGCGAAAGGAATCCGATATCGCCGTGCCGTTGGCGATATTGACGATAACATCGTCCAAACCGCGGGAAATGTATTTGTTACCGAGCGCTCCTTTGGCTATGTTCAAGCCGTCAACAACGCCAACGCCCGCGCCGTATAGCAAACCGAAAACGGAGGTAAAACGCGACAGCAACAACTTCTCGCGCATGCCGCCAAGTATGGGCATGCGCACGCTGGTTTTGTCAAAATAATAATCCGCATCCGGAATCGTCCTCAGTGCCACGACACCCCCCACCCAGGTGAAGATAACTATCAGTATGATGACATACCACTGATTGACGATAAAGTCCGAAGTGGCGATGAGCGCCTCGGTGTAAAACGGTAGCGACTTGCTGCCGAGTGCCTTGAGCACCTTGGTCATCGGCGGCACCACCCAAGACATCAGCAGACCGGTGGCGATGAAAATAACCGTAAACGCGACCATCGGGTAGCGCAACACTTTCTTGATCTTGCGGATGACATCGTCCTGCCACCTGATGCTTTCGCCAAGGCTGTTAAGGACCTTGTCCAGTTCGCCCGAAAACTCGCCCGCCTCTATTAAACTGACGAAAATGCCGTCAAAGTGCTTCGGGTGCCGCCGCAACGCATTCGACAGGGAAGAGCCGGATTCCACATCCCGAATCACGGTGCCGATGACAGCGCGCAGTGTCGGATTGGTTACCGAATCGCGCACATCCGCAAGCCCTTCCAGCAACGGCACCCCCCCGGCGATAAGGCGCTCGGTGTAAAAGCAAAACTGCGCCAACTCATCGCGGGTGATGCCCGGCTGGAAAATCTTGGAAATAAAACCTTCGCCGGCCTCTTTGGCGTCAATCAGTTCAAAGCCCTGCCGGGTCATGTTCTGCTCGACATCCTCGTAGCTGCCGGCATCCATCCGGCCGCTGATCATCTTCCCCGCCTGGTCTATTGCGCGGTATTTGAAGTTAGCCATTTGTCTATTATACCACCGGTGCCAAAAACGAAGTCAAATCCACAACCCGCGCGATCTCGTCCAATGTCGTATCGCCGAGCACGACTTTTTCCGCGCCGCTTTCGGCCATGGATACGAAAGCGTTTGTCTCCACCGCTTTGGCAAGCACATCGCGCACGGTCGCGCCGCCGGCGACCAAATCGTCCAAATCCTCGTTGAAGCGCAACAACTCAATAACGGCAACCCGCCCGCGGTAGCCGCGGTGTTCGCAATCGGCGCAACCGACCGGATCATACATAACAGCCCCTTCCAGCAAACTCTTGTCGGCGATCGCCTGCGGCAAAATCAACTGCTCCTGCTCGTTCATCTCGCGCCGCTCGGCTTTGCAACTGGGGCACAACCGGCGCACCAAACGCTGGGCGACAATGCCGCTGACATTTGTCGCCAGCACTGCCGGCGCTACGCCCATGTCGGTCAGGCGCGCGATAACGCCGATGGCGCTGTTGGTATGCAAAGTTGTCAAAACCATGTGCCCGGTCATCGCGGCGCGAAAAGACAAGATCGCCACTTCGCTCTCGCGCACCTCGCCGATAAGCATAATGTCCGGATCCTGCCGCAACAGCGATTTGATGCCCTGCGCCCAATCCATCTTGGAACTTTCGCCGACCATGGACTGGCGAATCATCGGCAGGGGATATTCCACCGGATCTTCCAGAGTCATAATATTGACCGTCTCTTTGTTGAGATGGCGGATAATGGCATAAAGCGTCGTCGTTTTGCCGCTGCCGGTGGGGCCGGTTACCATTATCACCCCCGCCGGACGCTTCATCATCAGGCGCAAAAGATCAATGGATTTTTCGTTCAACCCCAGTTTCGCAATATCGGCGACGCCGCCTTGCGGGTCGGACAGGCGCAAGACAAAGTTCTCGCCGTAAGTGCACGGCTGGCAGGCAACGCGAAAATCCACATTGCGCCCGTAGACCGTAAAGCGGATGCGCCCGTCCTGCGGCAGGCGGCTTTCGGCGATATTCATGTCCGACAGGACTTTCAGCCGCACCGCCATGCTCTGCCAATAACTGCGGTGCAAACTGCGGATTTGCTGCATCACGCCGTCAATCCGATAGCGCACGCGCAAAAAACTCTCCTCCGGCTCAAAGTGAATATCGGATGCGCCGCGCTTGACGGCGTCATTGAGAAACCCGTTAACCAGCCGCACAACCGGATTGACCGCCCCCCCCTGCTGCAGGGCTTTGGGATCAGTGCTGACTTCCTCTTCCTCAATCTCGCGCAGGATGCCCTCAATGGTCAACTCCAGCCCGTAATATTCGTCAACCGTGCGCGTTATCTCCGATTCCTCGGCGACCACCACTTCCACTTCTATCTCGCCGCCCAAAAAGGCGCGGATTTGGTCAATGCGGATGAAATCGTTGGGGTTTGCCACCGCGATTTGAACCCGCTGCTGCTCCGGGTCAAAAGACACCGGGAAGACATTGTATTGTTTGGCGACATCCAGCGGAATGCGCGCCAAAACATCCGGGTCAATCGTTATGTTGCTGAGGTCAATGACCTTCGCATCGCCGACTTCCGAAAGCGCATCGCGAATCGTCGCCTCGGTAACAAAACCGAGCCGCACCAAAATGCGCCCTATCTGCTCGCGCGAGCCCTCCTGCTCCAGCAAAGCGATGCGAAGTTGATCCTCGCTGAGAATGCCTTTCTCAAAAAGCATCTCGCCGAGCGGGCGCGACTCTTGCTGGGTGGCTTCCGCCGTCATTTCTTCCGCCGGCGCCTCGCCCGCGACCGCCGCGACTTCGGCAACGCCGGTTTCGTCAACTCTGTCTTCGGTCATCTTTTTCTCCGGTTATGCATCAGGCGTCAAGGACGGCGATGCGTGATCTGACTTCATCGGCGTCAAAGCCGGCGGTTGCCGCCCCCTGCGCCATCTGCAGCGCTTGCCGGTAATAGCGCACTGCGAGTTCCGGCTTGCGCAAATATTCCAATGCCACCGCCAGATTATAGGCATAATCCGGGTTTTTCTCCCGCGACAGGGCATCGCCAAAGGCATCGCGCGCTTCGTGCCAGCGCGATGATGCGGCATACACATTGCCAAGGGCAAAATACAAGCGTCCGTCAGTTGGCGGCGTTTTGCCCAGCAAATTTTTCAGCAACCGCTCAACTTCCACGGGATTGATGCCGCCCAGGTTGGAAAGTTCGGCAACGGCAAACGGGTCATCGGGAAAATGTTCCAGTATCCGGACATAAAAATCCGCCGCCGATTGATAGCGGCGCAACGCTGTCTCCGCCAGTGCACTGCCGCGAAGCGCCTGCAGATTGGCGGGAGCATCGCTCAAAACCTCTCCATAAACCCGCCCCGCCCGTTCATAACGCCCGGCGGCATACAAATCCGCCGCTTGCGACAACTTGGCGGCGCGGCGCACCGCCTGCCGGGAAGATTGAATTTCGGCGCGATTGGCGACTTTGGCGACATTATCGGCGCGCACGGATATGTTGTCATCCGGCACATCGGCGTTTTCTATGTCCAGCACCGCTTCCACGCCTATCGGCTCCGATGCGGCAATGACGGCGATACTGCGCTCTTCTTCCTCCGCCGCTTCGCGTTCTTCGCGCTCTATCAAACTCCACTCTTCGTCGCTGTATGCGACATCCGGCACGACCTCATAATCGGCAATGGCATCTTCGCCGCTGACGGTAAGGACGACGGAATCATCCACCTGCGGCAAATTAGTCGCGATAACCTGCGCTTGCACATCAACCGCCGGACTCGGCAGTGCGGTGACCGCATTCTCTCCCCCCGAAGCCGCAACTTCTTGCGAGGTTTGCCTGTTGCCAAAACTCACGCCGATATCAAGCGAGGAAAAGAGAGTGGAATAAGCGTAAAAACCGCCAACGATGACGACAAGGACACCGGCAATGGTGCCGAGTATCTTCGGCATTTTGCTGCCGCTGTCGCCTGCTTGCGCGCTCAGAACGCGCGCCGCCGAAGCAATTCCGCCGCGCGCCCTGTCGCCGGCGGCGCGCAAACCTGCGGGCAAATCTCTGGCTCTGGGTTTGACTTGCGGTCCTTTGCCGACGGCATCGGCATAAGCAGTTGCCGCAGTTTCAAGGTGCACATCCGCCGTTGGCGGCGGTGCCGCAGGCGCGCTTGCCGGGGCGGATGCCGGAGTTGCCTGCGGTTTGACGCCCGCAGGGGCGGGAGTTGCGGCGAGGGCTGGAGTTGCGGCGGGGGCTGGAGTCGCAACCGGCGGCGCACTTTTTAATGCTACGGGGGCGGGTGCGGCGGGTGCCGGTTTGGCAAGAGTCGGCGCGGGCGAAGCGGGTGTTTGTGCGCTTGTTTGTATTCCGGCGCTGACGGGAGCGGGTGCGGGTTGTGCGGGAGTCGCCGGTTGTGCGGCGGGAGTTGCCGGGGCGGGCGCAGTTGCGGGCGCGGGCGGCTTTAAGCCGGCGACATCGGCACTCGCGGGCGCGCCTTCCGGCTGCGATGCCGCCGACTTGTCGGCGGTATCATCGGCGGCTTTTTGCTCACTCGCCTGATTGAGTTTTTTGAGAAGCAAACTCACAATGGCATCCCGTGCTCAGCCGCAGTTCTTTCAACCCGGCTTGTCATTATTCCTTTTCGCCGATGTTCTCGCTGCTATCGCGCTTAAAGAAGCCCTCGCCCGGCAACGACCTGACGAAATCACTATAATCGCCGCGCACGCTGGGGTTTTTGATGATGCGCGCTTTGATGAAAACGATAAACTCGGTCTTCCTCGTGTTTTGGTTGGTTTTCTGAAACAACTTGCCCACGCCCGGCAAATCGGACAAGCCCGGCACGCTGTTGGAGTTGTCGTTTGTGCGGTCTTCCAGCAAGCCGCCCAAAACGGCTATCTCGCCGTCTTCCAAAGAGATGATTGTTTCCAACTCGCGCTGCGCCAAAATGGGAATGCGGTTTTGCACCGATGCGCTACCGCCGCCGAGATTTGCCGGCGTCGGGGCATTGACATACCCTACCAGGCGGTTGACCGCCGGGCGCAGGTTGAGAATGATGCTCCCGTCATCGTCAATATAGGGCAGTACATTCATTGAAAAGCCGGTATCCACGGTTTGCGTTTCCACCTGAAAAGTGCGCTCGGTAACTCTGCCGGTGTCCTGATTGACATCTTCGTCAACATCAATGTCAAAGTAGATCTCCTGCGTGCCAACGCGAAGCAATGCCGGCTGGTTGTTGAGCGCCGACAACCGCGGAGAACTCAATACTTTGGTATCGCCAAACCTGTCAAGCAACTCAACCGCCGCCGATATGTCGCCGCGCCGATAGACGCCGGTAACGAAGTTGTCGGCATTGGGGCGAACCGGCTGCAAGCCGCCCGCACGGTCTATGGTTGAAACCCGGTTAATAATCTGACCCGCAGCACTGCTTTCGGTAATCCACCATGTCCCATCCCGGTTTGATCCCGTTGCTCCCTCAGCGGGAACAAATTCCAGTTCCGGGTCGCCTCTCTCGTTGATAATCCCCCTATCACCGAAAGTTTCGTCTATTGCCTGTCTGCGGGAATTAATCGTATTCCGCCATGCCAACTCCGCCTGCTCTCGTGTGTCATTTTCTTTTCCGGTGACTGACCTGGTGCGCTGAAAGGTCTGGGTAAAGTCGCGCAATATCTCATTGACCGCCGCAACCGGTGCGCCGATGATGCCGCCCTGATACAAGGCAAAGCCGTTAGCGGCAAGCGAGTTGAAAACCGACCAATCAACGCCCTGAGCGAAATCATTGCTGAGCGACACTTCAACGATGGTCGCTTCCAGCAATACCTGCCGCTTGGCGATGGTAAGCACCTTGTTCAGATACGCCTCCACTTCCTTGTGCAATTCCTCGTTGGCATAAACCAAAAGCACGCCGGCATTTCGGTTAAGATTGAAAGACGACGGACCGCCCGCCGCTTCTTCCGTCGGCTCCTCGCCTTCGGCAACCGGGGCTTCATCAACCTCCGCCGCTTGTGCCAGAATATTGCCTACCGCGTCTTCAATGCCGTTCCAAAAGTCGTTGTCGGCGCTGTTGCTGATGCTGCTGGCGCCGGAATCGCCAATGCTGCCGGTGCTCGCCGATGACGAATAGGTGCGCTCTATGCTGATGAAACTGACATCGTAACGCTGGTAATACGGCGTGTCCGGAGTTATCACCAAAGCGCCGCCAAGACGCGTAACGCGAAAATCCACCTGACGCTGAAGCCGTTCCAATATCAAATCAAGCGGCTGGTCAAAGGCGTTTATGGACACAACGCCCTTGACCCTGCCGTCAATATCCATATTGATGCCCGAATCGCGCGACAGGGCAAAAAGCAAATCCCGCACCGATACATCGGTGGCGATGACATCAAAAGTTTCGCCTTCCGCCAGCGCCGTGGGCGCGGCTATGGAAGTTTGCACCAGCGCCGGAATGCTGGCGTTCTCCACCACCTCCGCCGCGGCCTTGTCCTCGGCGCCGGTCACTTCGTCGAGCGACAGGTGCTTCGCGTCCGGCGCGTAGTCGGGTATGCCGCAACCGGCAAGAAAAACCGACAAAGATGCACTGACGAGCAAATTTGTCGGGCGTCGTTTTTTGTCAACCATCATTTCCCCTTTATGTGAAGAGTGGCAAAATGCCGCGCCGCGCCTTAAAAGCGCGACAGGGCATATTAAACCACAAATTTGCCAAAAAGTCAAATTTTTATAAAAAAATATTCCGGCGGCAAATTAAAACCGCCCGATATCATGCCCGCCGCCGCAGCCCGATTTGCGCCGCAGTCAAACAACCGGCAACCGCCGCAGCCACATTCAGACAACCGGCATCGCCATCAACAGAAGGCAGCCGCGCCGAAAACGCGCAAGCACCGCGCACTATCGGGCGCAGCCCTTTGCCCTCGCCGCCAAAAACCCAGCACAAAGGCGGCGGCGGCAGCGGGACATCAAAGAAAGACCGCTCGCCGCTTTCATCCACCGCGACCGTGCGCCAGCCGCCGTCTGTCATTGTCTTCAATGCGCGGCGCAGGTTTCCCACGCGGCAGATGGCAACGCGGCTTGCATAGCCCCCGGCTATCTTTGCCGCGGCGGCATTCATCGGCGCACTGCCCGCCCGCGGCATCACAATCGCGCCAATGCCGAAGGCGGCGGCGGTGCGGACTATCGCGCCGAGGTTTTGCGGGTCGCTCACGCCGTCCAGGGCAATGGCGGCTTTGTCGGTTTTGGCGATGACTTGCGGCAAGCCGGCGGCGGCTTCCGGTTGCGGTGCTGACATAAAAACAACACCTTGATGATTTCCGCTTCCGCAAGCGGCATCCAAACGCCTTTTTGTCGTTTTATGGACTTGCACGCCCGCCGCTTTTGCTTCCGCCGCCAAATGCCAAATGCGCCGGTTTGCCGATGCGGCATCCACCCACAACGCGCCGCCCGGCGCCAAAGCCCCGCGGCAGGCGCGAATGCCATAGATACGGGCGGTCATCTTCGCGCCGACAAAACCGCAATGTTAATAACAAGCAAAGCGGCGGCGACATTATGCAAAAGCGCCACCGCCACCGGCAAACGCAACAACACCACAACAATGCCAAGTGTGATTTGCCCGGCAAGCAACACCAGCAAAACACCGCCGCCAAGCCGCCGCCCGCCGCGCCAGCGCAAAAGCGCAAAAGCGGACAAAACCATAAATGCCACTATCGCGCCGATACGATGCAGCCAATGCATTGTCGCCAATGCGGCATCGCTGACTTGCGCGCCGTCCGGTGTTTTGTGTAGTTCGCGGCGCGGGTCAAAGCCGGAAAAATCGGCGCTATGCGGCATCCATCCGCCCTGACACAGCGGAAAATCGCCGCATGCCAAACCGGCATAGTTCGCACTAACCCAGCCGCCGAGGGCGATTTGCCCGAATAATACCAAAACGGCGATAGCGGCAAAAACCCTGTTGTTGTTTTTTTGACTATCCATATTATCGCCATTGTCGCGGGCGAAGGCAATGCGGGCGAGGACAAAAAGAATCAGCATTCCGCCAAGCAGATGCGCCACCACAACAACAGGGCGCAAGTTGTCGGTTACCGTTATCATTCCCAAAAGCGCCTGCGCGCAAACCAAAACGGCAAGAGCGGCGGCGGCTTTTGCCTTTGCCTTATTAATAGCGGTTGCGGCGGCTTTTTTCTCGCGCCATGCCAAAAACGCCCCGGCAAATATCAGCAAACCCAGCAAACCGGCGATATAACGATGAGCGATTTCAATAGCGGCTTTTTTGCGGTCGTAAGCGGGGGCGTTGTTGCCGTCATCATTTTCGCCGTTGCTTTCGGCATTGTTATCGCCGCCGGACAGATAATCATCCGCTTCCGCCGCCGACGGGACGCCGATGAGTTTGCCATAACACCCGGGCCAATCCGGACAACCCAGCCCCGCATCGGCGATTCGCGTATATGCACCGGCGACAACAACAACAAAAGCCAAAGGCAGCACCAGCCGAAAAACCCCCGCCGCAGAAAACATAAAAGCCATTTTATCACCCGCGCCTTTTTGTCATTGCCGCCCGTCTTGTCATTTCAGTGCGGGCGCGAATTTCGGGGCGGTTATAATCTTGTTGTTTGCGCCAAAAGGCGCGGCGGTATATTACGGAGAAAAAAATGCTGACGGGGAAATGTTTGTGCGGGGAAGTCCGCTTTGAGTTGCGCGGCGATATTGGCGATGCGCATTTGTGTCATTGCAAGATGTGTCGCCGGTGGGGCGGCGGGATGCCGCTTGCGGTTTGCGGCGGCGATGTGCATCTGCTTGCCGACAAAACCCTGCGCTGGTGGAAAAGTTCGCCGTGGGGCGAGCGCGGGTTTTGCGGCGTTTGCGGCTCGTCTTTGTTTTGGCGCACGCAGGACGGCGGACACATGACCGTACAACTCGGCGCGCTGGACGATGACAATGCGGCAAAAGTCATCGGCGAGCATATCTACATTGACGAAAAGCCCGGCTTTTATCAAACCGCCGATGACGCCCCGCGCCTGAGCGGTGCGGCATTTACCGCGCGGGTGATGGCGCAGTTGTCGGCGAAATACGGCGACGGGTTTTTGCCCGATGCTATGCGGCAGATGCGCGAACACAGCGGCGAAGCATTTGCCGCCGAAGTGGAAAACCTGATGGCAAAAGCATAATGCCGCCGATGACAACACGGGCGGCGATGGTTTTGACGGCGGCATTATTAATCGCAAACCCCGCTGCTTTTGGCGGCGGCTTGTCAAATGTCGCAAGGGCAAATGAAAATGCCGATAATGCCGCCGGTGTTTGGCGGGCGCGGGATGGGCGCCCTTTGGTTATCGCCCATCGGGGCGGTGCCGGGCTATTTCCCGAAAACACCATTGCCGCCATGCGCGGCTCTGCTATGCTTGGCGTTGATGTTTTGGATATGGATGCGCAACTAAGCAATGACGGCGTGCTTGTCGCCTTTCACGACAAAACATTAAACCGGACGACAAACGGCAGCGGCGAAGTCGGCAACTTTAGTTATGACGAACTTGCAATGCTGAATGCCGCCGCGCATTTTCGCGCGCCGGACGGCAAACAATATCCTCCCCAACCTATCCCGCGCATTAAAGATATCCTGCGCGAGCTTGCCGCCGGAGATTGGCTTTTTGTCATTGAGATAAAAAACCGGGGCGACAAAGGCAAAATCGCGGCGCAAAAACTTGCCGCCATCATTAAGGAACTTAACTTGCAAAAGCGCGTTATCATCGGCAGTTTTGGCGGCGCGCCATTGGATGCCTTTCGCGAAGCCCTGCCCGGCGCGGCGACTTCGGCATCGCAAGCGGAAGCGGCGGGCATTATTCTCCTTGGCGGTTTTTATGCGCCGCCGCTTGTTGCTTTGCAAATCCCGCCGTCTTTTGCCGGTTTGGATCTGGCGGCAAAAAGCCGGATGATTGAGTGGCAAAAGCGCAACTATGCCGTTCATTACTGGACGATAAATGATGCGGCGCAAATGGCGCAACTTATTACCGATGGCGCGGATGGCATTTTTAGCGATTATCCCGACACTCTGCGCAAAGTATTGGCAGATGCCGGACACCGCCCGCCGGCGGGAATGACAACTACGCCCCCCGCTGCGCCATAGAAGCGAATGCGGCAATGCGCGGGTCGGCAAAAACCTGCGCCGGTTTGCCATCGGCGATAATTTTGCCGTCATCCAAAAACACCGCCCGGTCGGCGGCTTGGCGGGCGAATGCCATTTCGTGCGTTACAATAATCATCGTTGTTTTGCGCGCCGCCAAATCGCGAATGACCGCCAGCACTTCGCCGACCATCTCCGGGTCCAATGCCGATGTCGGCTCGTCAAACAATATTACTTGCGGATGCATCGCCAAAGCCCGGGCGATGCCGACTCTTTGCTTCTGCCCGCCCGACAACATAGACGGATAGCGCCCGGCAAATGAAGACATTCCCACTTGCGAAAGCGCCTTTTGCGCCCGTTGCCGCGCTTCGCTTTTGCCGATGCCGAGCGCATGGACGGGGGCTTCCGTTGTGTTTTCCAGCACCGTAAGATGCTGCCACAAATTAAAATGCTGAAAGACCATCACCACCCGCCGCCGCAAACGGCGCAACTGCACATCATCCGGACGGGCGCAATCCACATCTTCGCCGCAAACGCGCATAACTCCGGCATTCGGCGGCGTCAGCATATTAATCGCCCGCAAGAGCGTGGTTTTGCCGGAACCGGAACGCCCCAAAAGCGCGGCGGTTTCGCCTTCGCGCAACGAAAATGATATGCCGTTCAGCACTTGTTTATCGCCGAGCGTTGTGCAAATGCCGCGCGCTTCTATCATTACCGGCGCATTTTTATCCGCCGCCGTCATTGCTTATTTGCCCGCGCACAACTCGGTCAAAACCGCCATTCTTACCGCCATTCCGTTTTTGACCTGCCGCAAGATATAAGAATATTTGCCGTCGGCAACGGCATCGGCTATTTCCGCGCCGCGATTGATGGGACCCGGATGCATGATAATCGCTTCGCGCCGTTTTGCCGTCAGGGTTTTCAATCTTTGAGCCGTCATTCCATAGTTGCGAAAATAATCGGCAACGGAAGGAAAAAAGCCATCGCCTACCACCCGCTCCCGCTGCATGCGCAAAAGGACGACAATATCGCAGCCGTCAATGCCTTCGTCCATATCGCGCACAACCCTGCCGCCGAGCAACTTCGCCATCGGCGGCGGGCACAACTTCGGCGGGCCGACAAGGCGGATATCGCGCGCGCCCAAAAGCCGAAAAATGCGCGCATCCGAACGGGCAACCCGCGAATTGACAATATCGCCGACAATGGCAATACGCAAATCGGCAAAAGAATCGCCAAACTTCCCGCGCACGGTATAGGCATCGGCAAGCCCTTGAGTCGGATGCGCATTGTTGCCGTCGCCGCCATTAATAACCGCGACATTTTCCGGCGCGGCGGCGGCGGCTTTTTTCGCCGCGCCCGCTTCGCCGTGTCGCAAGACAATGCCCGCCGCGCCCATTGCCGAAACCGTGCGCACAGTATCGGCGAGTGATTCGCTTTTGTTATCGCCGGACATTGTTATCCTGTCCAGATTAACAACATCCGCGCCGAGTTGCCGCGCCGATGCCTCAAAAGCCGTGCGCGTGCGCGTGCTGGACTCAAAGAAAATATTAACGATGAGTTTTCCGGCAAGCGTGCGCGGCGGGTTGTTGTTTTCGCGCGCGCGGGCAAAAGTATCGGCACCGGCAAACAAGCGCAAAACCGCCGCTTTCGTCAAACCGGCGATGCCGGTCAGATGGCGCAACCTACCGGGCATGACGATAAAACACCGCTTCGTCTTCAAGGCGCACCGCCGTCAAACCGCCGCCCCAAGCCGCGCCGGTATCCAAAGCCAGCAAGTTGCGGCGATGCACAAAACCCAGCGCCGCCCAATGCCCGCAAATAATAACCATCTTTGCGGTTTTGCGCCCGGCAATGTCAAACCACGGGCGGCTGTCCGGCGGGGCATCTTTCGGCGCGCCCGAAAACTTCAACAACATCCCGCCGTCATCATCACAAACACGCAGACGCGTCAGGGCATTGACAATCACCCGCCAGCGGTCAAAACCTTCAAGAGTCGGCGACCAGTTATCAGGAGTATCGCCATACAACACTTTGGCAAAATCATGCCATTCTTCGCCGCCGATAACCGCCGATGCTTCGGCGGCAAGGCGGACAACTTCATCGCCGTCCCACATCGGCAAAACACCGGCATGCACCATCAGATAATCGCCTTCGCGATATGCCAGCGGCATCGTCCGCAACCACGCGCACAAATCATCGCCATCTTCGGCGCGCAGAATATCGCCAATGGTATCGTCAGCCCGCGGTTTGACCGCTCCGGCATGCGCGGCGAGCAGATGCAAATCATGATTACCCAAAACCAGCGTTATCATCGCGCGGTTTTTATACAGCCAGCGCAAAGTCGCCAGCGATTGCCCGCCCCGATTTATCACATCGCCGACCAGCCACAACCTGTCGCGCGCGCCGTCAAAACCGGCGTCATCAAGCAAACGCCGCAGCAAATCCAAACAGCCGTGAATATCGCCGACAGCGTAAGTCGCCACCGGCGGGATAGTGCCTATTGCGGCAGGCGCGGATATATCCGCCCGTGCGGTTGAATGTTTTGTTCGGTCTTTTCGGCGGGCACGATGCGCCTATCTTCAACGACCGCATTGATATACAGCGCGAG
>JBPCWZ010000140.1:0-11944 GCA_051009015.1 Gammaproteobacteria bacterium
ATATGCCGTATCAAAGTGGATTTGCCGGAGCCGGAAAGCCCCATAATGCAAAATATCTCGCCGTCGCGCACTTCAAAACTCGCATCGGCAACGCCAAGCGCGCAGCCGAATTCTTCCTTGACCTGCAGTTTGCCAATGCCGCGCTCGCGCACGGCGGCAAGCGCATCTTTGGCGCGCGCGCCGAATATCTTCCAAACCCCCCGGCAGCGAATAGCCGCCCGCCCGTCTTCGTCTTTCGTCATAATGTCGTCTTTCGTCATAAGTACCGATTATAACCCATTAATGGCGGTGTTATAATCGGCGGCGATGCTTAAAGAACTGGAACACAAAGGCGCGCTTTTTAACGGGCACTTTCTCAAAGAGGGCATTCGCGAGTGCGCCGGGTTGAAGATGCCCACCGATGACGAGGTGAATGCCTTTCGCGCCGATGCCTTTGCGAAGTTGGAATTGCTAAACGACGGCGGCGGTTTGGCGGTGCGCCATCTCAACGAGAGCGACACCATTGGCGATTTTATAGCCCCGATATTGGATTTGCTGGGCTGGCATAATCTGCGTCATCGCGAGCCAAACATTGGCAGCGGTAGCCGCCCCGACATGCTTTTGTTTGCCGACCAAAAAGGCAAACAAGCCGGATACAAAAAAGCCGAGGCGGGCAAGCATGCCGAAGCATGCAAACACGCCGCGGTGATATTGGAAGCAAAAAAATGGCACTTGCCGCTTGACCGGCGCGAAAACCAAAACACCAAATCCTCGCGAAGCGCGCCATCTTCGCAAATGTTGCGCTATTTGCGCGACATAGGCGAAGGCGCGGAATGGGGCATTCTCACTAACGGCGTCCTTTGGCGTTTGTATTACCGGCGGGCGAATTCCAAATCCGAGCATTTTTTGGAGTTGGATTTGGACCTGTTGTTGCGCTTGAATGAAAAGCACTGGATACGGGTTTTTATGCTGATGTTCGGGCACGATTCTTTCGCCGGCACTTTTCACAAAAACGCCCTTGCCGAAAGCCGCAACTGGGAGGAGAAAATCACCGGCGAGTTGTCGCAAAAGATTTTTGACGAAGTGTTTCCGCAGTTGGCGCGGGCTCTGGCGGATGGCGAAAAGACCCCGGGCTTTGCCCGCTTGCGGCGGATAGGCAAAGACACGATGACATTGTTGTTTCGCCTGTTGTTTGTGCTTTATGCCGAAGACCGCGGCTTGCTGCCGATAAAAGAAAAGCGCTTTTGGCGCTATTCCCTTGCCGACATTCGCAGATTGCTGGACGAAGACGACCTCAGCGACATACCCGACAATGTTTATTGCATGTTTGCCAAATTCCGCAACTTGTGCGCCGCCATTAACACCGGCAACATGCAAATGCTAACGCCGCCTTATAACGGCGGTTTGTTTTCGCCCAAGCGCGCGCCACTGCTGGAAGAAAAAAGCATTTCCGATTATGAGTTCGCCAAAGCGGTGAAGACCCTCGCCTACCGGAACGACAAGCGAATAAACTACCGCGATTTTTCGGTGCAGCATCTGGGCGCGATGTATGAGCGCTTTTTGGAGTTGGAACTTACGGTATCGGGCGGCGGTAGCGGGCAGGTTGTCGTCAAGCCGAATCGTTATGCCCGCAAAAGCGGCGGCTCTTATTACACGCCTGATGGACTTGTGCAGTTGGTTATTGACGGTGCGGTCGGTGTTTTGTTGCGGGAGTATCGGGCGGAGTTTGACGCCGCCGTCAAACAAAAAATGCCAATGGCAAAACTGAAAAAGTTGGACCCGGCAATGCGCGGCTTGCAAATAAAAGTGTGCGACCCGGCAATGGGCAGCGGGCATTTTCTGGTGTCGCTGGTGGATTATCTGGCGGATTGGTCGCTGGCGGAAATAGCCGCAACGGAAAATATCATTGACGGTTATCATTCGCCCTTGTCGGAAGAGATAGAAAGCGTGCGCGAGCGCATTAAGGAAGAGGCAAAAAAGGGCGGCTGGCAAACCGAAGAGCATCATCTGGACGATAGGCAAATCATCCGCCGCCTTGTGCTTAAGCGCGCGGTATATGGCGCGGACAAAAACCTGATGGCGGTGGAGTTGGCAAAGTTGTCGCTGTGGTTGCACACTTTTACCGTCGGCGCGCCGCTGACTTTTTTGGACCATCATCTTCGCCATGGCGATTCTTTGTTTGGCGAGTTTGCGGCGGATGCGATGACCGCGCTCGGCAAACTCGGCAAACCGCTAATAGCAAAGCGGCTTTTGGCACAGGCACAAAGCGCGGCGGAGAATATGCAAGCCATAGAATCGGTTACCGATTCCAACATTACCGAAGTGCATAGTTCCATGGACGCCTTTGACGCGATGCAGAAAAAATCGGCGCCGTTTAATAATGTGCTGACGCTTTTGCATTGCCGTCATTGGTTTGCCGCCGAAGATGACAAAGCGCATATTAAGAAGATTAATGATGATAACGCGCTTGCCGCCATTGAGGCGGTTTTGCAAGACCAAAACCCGACCGGCGGCGGCGCAAAATACAACATACGCGCCAGAAGGTTGCGCCTCAGGGAAAGTTTTCTCCATTGGGAAACGGCATTCCCCGGTGTATGGTCAAATTGGGCGAATGGCAAAAAACGCACCGGCGGCTTTGACGCCGTCATTGGTAATCCGCCGTGGGATGTGGTGAAAATGCAGGCAGTGGAATGGTTTAATGTGCACATGCCGGAAATCCTCAAAGACAAGAAACCCGACGAGCGCGAAGCGCACATTGACAAATTGCGCCAAGAAGGCAACCCTATCATTGCCGAATATGACGCGGCAGCCAAACGAATGGAAAACATGCGCACCGTAGCGCGCGAATCCGGTGTCTACCCGTTTTTGTCCGGGGGCGACATTAACTTGTATTCCCTGTTTGTGGAACGCTCACTTTCCTTAATTAAGCCCGATGGAATGGCGGGGTTGCTGACGCCATCGGGCATTTACGCCGATAAACCGGCGCTAAAATTTTTCCGCTGGATAACCTCCACTAAACGCGTGTCAAAATTGATTGACTTCGTCAATGGCGCGAAAAACAACTCGCGGAAAGGCGCAAAGAAGGAATCGCCTAAATACTTCCCCGATGTTGATTCGCGGTTTAAGTTTTGCGCTTTCGTATTCGGCGGCGCAAAACGGCAATTCAGCGAAACCGAGTGCGCCTTTTATGTTAACAAACCCTCGGATATCGCAGACCGCCGCATTGTTTTTTCTTCGGGAGATATCGGCATTGTCAATCCCAACACCGGCGCTATGCCGGTTTTTCGCGTGCGGCAAAATGCTGATATCACTGTCGGCATTCATCGCCGCATTCCCATTTTGCAAAAAGACGGCGAAGAGCCGCTTTACAAAATTAAATATGTCCGCATGTTTGACGCGACAGGCGATTCCGACAAATTCATTAAATCCGCGCATTTGGAAAATGACGGGTTTTATCGTATCAAGCCCAATTACTATAAACGCGGCGATGACTTGTTCCTGCCGCTTTATGTCGGGCGCATGATTGGGATATACTCCCACCGCGCCAGTTCTGTGCGCTTTAACCCCGACAACCCGAAAAACCAATATATCAGCGCCCCGTCCTCTTTGGAACAATTGTGCAGCAGTGATTTTTATGCCGAACCCATTCATTGGGTAAATAATAAACACATGTCGCTGGACAAGCGATTGACATGGTTTATCGGTTTTAGAAATATTACCAACGCCACAAACCAGCGCACGATGATAGCATCTTTGTTGCCCCGCGCCGCCTGTACGCACTCTTTGCCATTGCTGCTTCCGCCCCTTTCGCAACAACCGCCCAAAGCAACAGCGGCGGAATTGAAAGAATGGCGGGAACAATGCAGCCGCATTATCGCGGAATACAAAAACACCGCGCCGCTACTTGCCGCCAACTTGTCGTCTTTTGCGCTGGATTTTGTCGCCCGCCAAAAAATGCACGGCTCAAACCTGACATGGCACATTGTGCAACAACTGCCGATAATCCCGCCCGAAGCATATAAACAAAAAGCGGGCGACGAAACGATTGGTGATTTTGTGCGCAAGCGGGTTTTGCGCTTGACATATACCGCCAACGATATGACTCCTTTTGCCCGCGATATGGGGCATAAGGGGAAACCCTTTATTTGGAACGAAGAAGAACGCGCCCATTTGCGGGCGCAACTGGATGCGCTATACTTTTGGCTTTACGGCATTGACAAAAATGACGCCACTTATATGATGGATTCCTTTTCCATCATCCGCAAAGATGACGAAAAACAACACGGCGATTATTTCACCCGCGATTTGATTCTCCGTTATCTCAATGCCTATCGCGCCGGGGATTGGGATGCCGAAGTTGCCGCGCCCGATTATTCGCGAAGCGGCTAAACCGCCGCCGCCGTCAAAAACAACAAAAGGCGGTTAGCATGTTTTGGGTTTGCCGTCTGTTGCTATGCAGAAGAGGGTTATTTTAATGCCCGCTTCTTTCAGGGAATCTATTACCCTTTTTGCCCGGTCTATGTGGTTGGTGAAGGATTTGTCTGTTGTTTGCGAATCCTGGAATAAGGCGCAAACGGCGCCTGCTTTGGAATCTATGCCGTATAAAAGCGCCTGACCGATGCATTCCGCCCACTTGCGCGACCTGTCTATCTCCACGGCAAAACTCGCCAGCGGGTAATCCACTATGCAATCCACCCGCGCGCCGTCCGGCAGGGATACTTCGCTTTTTGCCGTTGTCACGCCAAGGTTTGCCCGCTCGCAAAAAGTTTCGCCCACTTCCCGCTCCTCGCCCGATGCCGTCATCGTCAAAACAACGCACGCCAAAGCGGCGGCAAAAAAGCGCGCGGCGGGGAATGTCATCGCTTTCATCTTCGGTTATGCTGTCATCGTAGCACAAAAACCGCTAAACCGCCGCTTTGCCTTGTTGCCAATAGTCGCGCGATTGCATCTCCGTCAGGCGGCTTAAAGTCCGCCCCGATTCTCCGCCTTCGCCGCCGCCGTAGAGTTTTGCCAGCGGGGAGGAGGAGGATATTATTAACTTAATGCGCCGGTCATACAAGATATCTATCAGCCATGTAAAACGGCGCGCCGCTTCGGCAAGTTGCGGCGGGTGCAGTTGCGGCACGCCGGATAATAGTATCATCGGAAACCTGTCCGCCAAACTCAGATAATCGCCCTTGCCGTTCGCCCGGGCGCATAACTCCGCAAACGAAAACCAGGCAATGCCCGGCGCCCGCGCTATCATCTTCAACTGCCGCCCGCCCGCCTTTGCCTCCGGCGGCAGTGTTATGCCGCAGGCGGTTTTGTCAAATATCGCCTGCAACTTCTTTTCGGTTTTGTCATTCTGCGGATGCAAAAAAAACCTGCCGTCAAAATGACGCATTCGGTAATCCGTCCCGCTGTCTTTTTCGCCGTCCAGCGACACCATCACAAAACGCCGCTTGATTAGTTCTATCGCCGGTAAAAACCGCTCGCGCGCCAAGCCGTTCGGATATAAGCCGTCCGGATGATAGTTGGAAGTCAGCACAAAGCGGACGCCGCCCGCCAAAAGCCGCTCCATCAACCGCCCCAGTATCATCGCATCGGCAATGTCCGATATGTGAAACTCGTCAAAACACAACAACCCGCACTTTGCCGCTATGTCTTCCGCCGCTTTTTCCAGCCCGCCGCTTTTGCCTTCGCGCTCTTTCATGCGCAGATGAAAACGCTGCATAAACTGGTGAAAATGCACGCGCATCTTCCGCCCCTCCGGCGCATGCAAAAAAAAGCCGTCCATCAAAAAACTCTTGCCGCGCCCGACTCCGCCATGCAAATACAAACTATCCGCCCGCTCTTCCCGTATTCCCAAAAACCGCCGCCAGTCGCTGCGGATGATGCTTTGGCGCGGGGCGGAAAGCGTGTCGGCAAAGTTTTGCAGCAATGATACCGCATCTTCCTGCGCCGCATCCGGCGCAAGCACGCCGCCTTCAACCAAACCCCGATACCAGCCGCCAACCGATTGTTGCGGCTGTTTGGATACTTCCACGCCGGAAGTCAAATATGAATCGCCCTGCCGTCAACCGCCAGCGCCGCTTCGCGAAAAACCTCGGCAAGAGTCGGATGCGCATGACATGTGCGGGCGATATCCTCGCTCGCCGCCGACATCTCCATCGCCAGCACGCCTTCGGCGATTAAGTCGGATGCGCCCGGTCCCAGAATGTGCGCGCCGATAATGCGGTCGCTTTCTTCGTCCGCAAGTATCTTGACCATCCCTTCCGTCTCGCCCAAACCGCGCGCCCTGCCATTGGCGGCGAAAGGAAAAGAACCCTTGCGGTATTTTATTCCTTCTTCTTGCAACTGCCGCTCGGTCTTGCCGACCCATGCTATTTCCGGATGCGTGTATATCACCCACGGGATTGTTTCATATTCCACTTCGGGCTTTTGCCCCGCTATCAATTCCGCCGCCATCATTCCTTCTTCTTCCGCCTTGTGCGCCAGCATAGGACCGCGCACGACATCGCCGATGGCATAGACATTTTCGCGCCCCGCCCGGCAATGGTCATCAACAACGATAAACCCGCGCTCTGTCGCTATGCCCGCCGCTTCCAAACCCAAACCTTCGGTGTAGGGCGCGCGCCCGACCGCGACTATCAATTTGTCAAAACTATCTCCGCCCTTGCCGTTTGCGCTTTGCCATTCCACTTTGACCTTGCCGCCGCTTGCCTTTGCCGCCGACACCTGCGCGCCGAAAGTAAAATGCAAACCCTGCTTTTGGAATATCTTCAACGCCGCCTTTGCAATATCCACATCCGCGCCGGGCAAAAAATCCGCCTGCGCTTCCAATATATGCACTTCGCTTCCCAATCTCTTCCACACGCTGCCAAGTTCCAAGCCGATAACGCCCGCGCCGATAATGCCGAGTTTTGGCGGTGCTTTGCCAAACTCCAGCGCGCCGATATTATCCACAATGTTTTTATTATCCACCGGAGCGGACGGGATTTGGCGCGATACCGAACCGGTTGCGATAATCAAGTTCTTGCATCGGACAACCGCATCGTTAATCTTCACTTCGCAAACATCGCCGATAGACACAACGGATGCCGCGCCCGACAAGGCGGCGACTTTGTTTTTTTTGAACAAACCGGCGACGCCGCCGACCAGCGTATCAACAATCTTTTGCTTGCGCTTTTGCATCACGGCGACATCCGCCGAAACCTTGCCGACATTGACGCCGTGCTCGGCAAAATGATCGCGGGCGCGCACGACATTGTAGGACGATTCCAAAAGCGCTTTGGACGGAATGCAGCCGACATTGAGGCAAGTGCCGCCGTACAAAGTTTTGCCCGCCGCGCTTTGCCATTTGTCAACGCAGGCGGTTTTCATCCCCAACTGCGCGGCGCGAATCGCGGCGACATAACCGCCGGGACCGCCGCCGACAACCAGCACATCATACATTTCTTCGCTCATTGTTTTCTCCCCCGTATCCTTCTCCTAAACATCCAAAAGCAAACGCGCCGGGTCTTCCAGCGAATCCTTAATCGCCGACAAAAACAACACCGCTTCCCTGCCGTCAATAATCCGGTGGTCGTAGGAAAGCGCCAGATAATTAATCGGGCGAATGACAACCGCGCCGCCTTCCACTACCGGGCGCGGTTTTGTCGCATGCACGCCCAATATCGCGCTTTGCGGGGGGTTGATAATCGGCGTGGAAAGCATTGAGCCGAAAACGCCGCCGTTGCTGATGGAGAAAGTGCCGCCGGTTATCTCTTCCAGTTTCAGCGCGCCGCCTTGGGCGCGCTCGCCAAAATCGGCTATGGTTTGTTCCACCGCCGCAAAAGACAATGATTCGGCATTGCGGACTATCGGCACAACCAAACCCCGCGCCGTGCCTACGGCAACGCCGATATCGTAATATTCGTGATAGACAATGTCATCGCCGTCAATGGCGGCATTGACTATCGGATAACGCTTCAACGCCGCAACCGCCGCCTTGACAAAAAACGACATAAAGCCGAGTTTGACGCCGTGCCGCGTCATAAACGCATCCTTGTGCGCGGCGCGCACATCCATTACCGCTTGCATGTTGACTTCGTTGAATGTCGTCAATGCCGCCGTCTCGCGCTGTGATTGCAACAACCGCTCGGCTATGCGGGCGCGCAGTTTGCTCATCGGCGCGCGGACTTCCGCCCGCCCCGATGACGCCGTCAACACATCCATCTTGGTTATGCGCCCGCCTTTGCCGCTGCCGGAAAGGGAGGATAAATCCACACCCTTTTCCGCCGCTATCTTGCGCGCCGAAGGAGCGGCGGTTTTGCCCTGCGCACTTGCAACTTCTGCCGCTTCCGTTTTACCCCCCGCTTTTGCTTCCGCGCTGTCTTTTTGCGGGGCGGCTTTCGGCGCGGCTTTGGCGACTTCGGCGGTTTCGTCAATGGTAGCCAATAACTCGCCGCTTTTGACCGTCGTCCCCGCTTGTATGTGAATCTTCACCAGCGCGCCATCAACCGGCGACGGCACATCCAAAACGATCTTGTCGGTTTCCACCGATACTATCGCATCGCCGCTTGCGACCGCATCGCCGGGGGCTTTTTGCCAGTCCAGCAAAACGCCTTCGGTAATGGATTCGGAAAACTCCGGCACTTTTACTTCAATCATGGTTTCTCCCCTCCGCTGCTATACGATGGATTTGATATCCAGCGCCGCATTGATAACTTCCGCCTGCTGCTTTTTGTGTATGTCGGCGCGACCCGTCGCCGGTGCCGCCGAAGACGGGCGCAAGGCATAAGTCAATATTTGTTTCGGGCGCAAATGACGGCGCAAATAATGCTGTATGCGATGCCATGCGCCCTGATTGCCCGGCTCTTCCTGACACCATACTATCTGCGTAGCACCGGCGTATTGCGCTATCTGCTCGCGCACATAGTCGTGCGGAAAAGGATATAACTGCTCAATGCGCAAAATGGCGACATTCGTCTGCTTGCGTTGGCGGCGCTCTTCGCGCAACTCGTAATAGATCTTTCCGGCGCAAAAAACCACCCGCTTGACTTTGGCGATATCATCATCGGTTTCGCCGATGACCGGCTCAAACTTTCCGGCGGCAAGTTGCGCCAAAGATGCCGTCGCCTGCGGATGACGCAGCAAACTCTTCGGCGTAATGACAATAAGCGGCATTCGTATAGGGCGGTTCATCTGCCGCCGCAAAAGATGATACATCTGCGCCGGTGTGCTGGGGACGCAAACTTGCAAGTTATATTCGGCGCATAATTGCAAATAACGCTCAGGGCGCGCCGAGGAATGTTCCGGTCCCTGCCCTTCATAACCATGCGGCAAAAGCAAAACCAAACCGCACATCCGCCCCCATTTGACTTCGCCCGAAGCGATAAACTGGTCAATGACAACCTGCGCGCCGTTGGCAAAATCGCCAAACTGCGCCTCCCAGATAACCAGCCGCCCCGGCTCGGTTGTTGAATAGCCGTATTCAAAACCCAGCACCGCCTCTTCGGAAAGAATGGAATCAATTACCAGAAAATCGCCCTGCTTGTCGGCGATATTGCGCAGCGGCACATAGTTGCCGCCGTCACGCTTGTCGCGCTTTTGGTCGTGCCAGACGGCATGACGGTGCGAGAAAGTGCCGCGCCCGCAATCCTGCCCCGAAAGGCGCACATTCTTGCCTTCGGCGAGAATCGTGGCATATGCCAGATTTTCCGCCATCCCCCAATCCAGCGGGCGTTTGCCAATCGCCATTTCGCGGCGCATCGCCACAATGCGCTTAAGTTGCGAATGCGGGGTAAAGGCATCCGGCAACTGCGATAACTTGCCGCCCAAAGCGGCGAGGGCTTTTTCGTCCGGCGCATTGTTATCCTGCCAATCCCATGTTAATTCACCGGCGGATTTAAACTTTCGCCAATCAACAAAAGCGCTGCTTTTTGCCGGGACGGCATCATCGTTAACCGGCTGTTTGTTTTCCAGTTTCTTGCGCAAATCCGCCGTGATGGCGGCAATGCCCGATTCGTCAATAATCCCTTCGCCGACAAGTTGCCGCCCATAAACCTCCGCCGAACCGGGGCGTTTGGCTATCTTTTGATACATCAAAGGTTGCGTCATCAGCGGCTCGTCCTGTTCGTTATGCCCGTGCCGCCGGAAGCAAACCAAATCCACAACGACATCGCCGCCGAAAAGTTGCCGGTATTCCAAAGCCGAGCGGACGGCATAAGCGGCGCCTTCAATATCATCGCAATGCACATGAAATATCGGCGCTTCAACCATCTTCGCCGCATCGGTGCAAAAGAAAGTGGAGCGGGCGTCATCCGGCGATGAAGTGGTAAAGCCGATTTGATTATTGACAACCAAATGCACCGTGCCGCCGGTCTTATACCCGCGCGCTTGCGAAAAGTTAAAACACTCCATCACAACCCCCTGACCGGCAAAAGCGGCATCGCCGTGGATGATGACGGGCAAAACCCGCCGCCGCTCGCCATCGCCGCGCCTGTCTTGCCTTGCGCGCACGGAACCTTCAACAACCGGATTAACAATCTCCAAATGCGAAGGATTAAAAGCCAAAGCCAGATGCATCTCGCCGCCGCCGCTTTTGATGGTGCTGGAAAAGCCCATGTGATATTTGACATCGCCGGATGCGCCGGTAATATCCTGCCGCCCTTCAAACTCCAAAAACAAATCGCCCGGCTGCTTGCCCAGCGTGTTTATCAGCACATTCAACCTGCCGCGGTGCGCCATACCGATGACCGACTCGGCGATGCCGCTGTCAATCGCCGCGCGCAACAAAGAATCCAAAACCGGTATCAGAGTGTCGCCGCCTTCCAGTGAAAAGCGCTTTTGCCCCGGGTATTTGGCATGCAAAAAACGCTCCAATGTTTCGGCGGCGATAACCCGCTCCAACAGGCGCGCCTTTTCGGCGGCGGGCGTTTGCGGGCGCCGCCCTTCAAACTTGCGCCTCAGCCAGTTGCGCCGCTCGTGGCTGTTGATATGCATAAACTCCAAAGCGACCGTGCCGCAGTAGGTTTGGCGAAGTTTGTCGGCAAGTTGCGCGACCGTCGCCATTGGCATTCCTTCAATGTCGGTTTGCACCATCTGCTCCATCTGCTGCGGCGAAAAGCCGTATTGTTGCGGATGCAACTCGTCGCCGCCGCTGTTGTCGTAAAGCGGGTTGATGGCGGCATAGCGCGCGCCCTGGGCGCGGTATTGGGTTACCATTCTGTCGGCGCGGCGCTGTCTTTCGCCGCTTTCGCCGTCCGCCGCCGTTTCGGCGGTAAGATGCGGAAACATCGCCCGCTCGGCGAGGGCGTGTGTTATGGAATGATGGTCGGGGTCATCGCCCGGGCGCATTTGCGCGAACAACTCGCCCCATTCGCCGCCCGGGGCGAATTGATAGATTTGTTCCAAGAAAGCCGCATTGCCGCCATACAGGGCGCTGCTTTCTTTTAACTGCCGATATTTACTCACTGCTTCTCCCGCAAAATGGTTTACCGCCGGATATTATAACCCCTTTGCCGCCGCATCGGGATTAAAATTGCCCGATGGCGCAAAACCATCGGCAAAACGACAAAGCCCCGGCGACATCGGCGGCGCAAAAAGCATTCGCCAAAGCGGGCATATTCCGCTGGGCGGATTTGCTTTTGCACTTTCCGCTGCGCTATGAAGATTGGCACAATGCATCGGCGATAGCATCTTTGCAAAACGGCGAAACCGCGCTTGTTGAAGGCGAGATAACCGATGCGCGCGAAACCTTCGCCCGAAAAAGTCGCAACTTGCTGGTTGCGGTTGGCGATGAAAACGGCGACACTATTGCCCTGCGGTTTTTTCGCCAAACGCCGGCATTGGAAAAATCCCTGCACATCGGGCGCAAACTGCGGGCGCGCGGGGTTGTGCGCATGGGGCGGTTTGGCTGGGAGATGGCGCATCCGAAACTGCAGTCGGCGGATGCGCCAAAGCAGGCGGTCGCCATATATCCGTCCATCGGCAAAATGCCGCA
>JBPCWZ010000141.1:0-4082 GCA_051009015.1 Gammaproteobacteria bacterium
CGCCGATAACGAGCGGCAACATGACCAGCAGTGCGCACAAGATTATTGCTGCTGGATTGTCATTGTTGGACTTGGTGCTCACGACGCCTTCTCCACCCGCTGCTCCCTACCACACCACGGGCACGTCCAACTCATCCGATCTTTCGGGCAATCGCCGATGCTCCACCAGCCCTTGCAGCTCGGGTCGCCGCACTGGAAATGAACTAGGTGCTCTGGGCTGGCTTTGCAGCGAGGGGCAGGAGTGATGTTGGTCATATCAATAATCCTTTCGTTGTCTGCGTGGTTGATAGCCTCTGCGGGTATAGGCGGCGCAGATGGCAGGGAGTTTAGCCAAGTGCGCATCGCAATCACCCGCCGGCGATTGGCGGCTTGGGCGCGCTTAAGATGGCTTTGAACTTTGATGGGTGTCATGCAACCTTCGGTTCATTGCTCGAAATTTTGGTACGACGATCAACCAATCCAATGAGGAATCGCGGATTTATGGAAAACCCGCGCTTTTCGCCTGCCTCAATCAAGGTTAACCAATGATTAACAGGGATATTGTTTCGTGTACGCCACTTGTAGACGGCAGCTGGAGACTCACCTAGATCATCAGCTAATGCATTAACACTGGGCCACAGGTCAACAATTTGCTTGAAACTCTGAATATTCATCATTATTCTATTTTAGACGACCTGTCTGGTTTGTAAAGGGTTATTTTTATTTAGACGAAATGTCTTGACAGTGGTGGACAAACTGTCTAATATAGGTAGTCACACACCACTTATCACAACCAGGAGCCCGACATGAACGCAACCCAAATACACAATGAATTCAGTGCATGGGCCATCAATCAAGGCGCTAACAACTTAGGCAATGTTGACAGCTTTATTAGCTGGGTTACTAACTATCTTGACGCCATGAATATGAGCGATGCAGATAAGCAAGAATGTCGGCTAATACTTCTGCGCGATGAAGCTGATCTATTGCGCGATGAAGCCTTTGAGATGATGAGCGAAGGGCGCTACAACTGGGCTGATCCCGAGCTGCAGGCCAGCGAAACCCGAATGCTAGCTGATGCTGAACGACTGGATAAATTATGCGCTGAAGCTAACGCCAGCCACGCCGCCTAATTAACCTCCCAGGAGCCTGGAATGAACATCGACTTGATTTTTGAAGCAGCAGCAAGGGCGGGTGCATATTTATCTGTAGAAGATCAGCGCAATGAAAAGGTAAAACAATTGCATGAAGCGCAGGCACGAAAGTGTGGGAACTGTTATCACTGGATGAAAACAAGCTGCATACCCGAAACAGAACATAACCACTTTAAAAGTTGTAACTCGACTGCATGTGGAGATTTTGTCTTAGACTATACGGTAAATCTCATTCAAGAGATTCAAGATGATCTTAAAAAACTAGACGAGAAATTGGCAGCAACCAGGAGCCCGACATGAAATCAATCATCCAAAACTGCCCAGTGGCACAAGACGAGTTTATCCATGGCCAAGGTGGTCATCGTTACCCACAGGCTAAATCTCACATCACGCCAACCCGATTCGTTAGCGCGCGCCCCCAAAACCCGATCAATGCAGACCGACTGGCCAAGTTCATCAGTGAGCAACGTAAAACACGCAGAAAAGTGTATTGCTCCCAGTGCGGTGGTGGATTCCCAGACTCTACTGGAACGTGGGGCTTCTCACATTGCGAAGATCATCGGAAGGGATAGCCGATATGAGTGAAGCATCAAAATTAATCGAACGCCTAGAGGCCGAAACCGGTCAGCGTTTTGACAGCAACGATGGCGATAATTTCACTATGGCTGGACTCTTCGGAGCATTAGCCAGAGCAATGGGTGACTCATCGCATCAGGAGCGCGATGACGTTGCGGCTGGTGTTGTCATGCGCCATCGAATGACACCTGAATACGAACAACAGCAGCACGCTAAGCATATGCTAGGTGAAATGCTGGTCAACGGGATGTCGCCAGATGACATTCATAAATTGGCCGGTAAATAATCATGAGCAATCGACCCAAACCCAACGTAGGACAGAAGCTCTGGGTTGTTCACCGAGGGCTAGGCCAATACCGCGAAGTTACCAGCGTGCGACGCAAATACTTTGACGTGCAAGTAAGCACCAATCTGCATGCAGCGCCAGTTACCTTCCACATTGATTATTGGCATGAAAAAACAGAACATTCAGCCACCTATCGTCTGTACGAAAGCGAGCAAGAGCATCTCGATGAACATGAATGTAATCGTTGGTGGTATAAGTTTAATCAAGCCATCAATTACAACATGCGAATTAGCGCAACGGTAGAGCAATGGCGCGCCGCCGCCAAGATCCTGGGGATAACGCTGGATGAGGAGCACTGATATGAGCAAGAAACGAAAACTCGTTAACCGTCTGGAATCTATAGTTGACAACATATTAACATTGATCTGCAAGTTATCAGGCCATCATCGGATGATTAATCTTTATGAGGGAATCGAAGGACGACGCACCTGGTGCAGACATTGCGACCTAGTAGAAGACACTGAGTATTACGAAAGTTCAACGAAGTAACAAAAAAGGCTCAAGTAGCTGTAACTACCTGAGCCCCGAGTCCACAACCAGCAACGATTTAGGAGACACGATTATGCAACACGAACACGAGAGCTGGCAAGAGCCGGCGGACAATTGGCAGCAGTCGGCACAGGAAGAGGCAGCGCAGATATGCGATTTTGAGAGTCTAGCGCAAGAGTATGGGATTGATCCAAGTGCGCTTGAGCAGGTGCTGCGAGCCGGGACTAACGACGAAGTAGAGGCAGAGGAGTACAGGTTATGACCGATCAAGCGCTAGATGCCAGCCTAAAGTTTCAGGCACCGGATAATCCCAGCATAACCACATCTAGCATGATTCATTCATCGATGCTGCAGGTTATGAAAGGTATCAGCCATCTAGGGAAAGATCAGAACAACAGGCAACAAGGGTTTAAATATCGAGGCATCGATGATTGCTATAACGCATTGCATGGCCTGATGGCAGATGCCGGCGTTTTTACAACATCAGAGATTCTTGATGCAAAACGAGAAGAAAGAACAACGCAAAAAGGCGGGGTGTTAGCGTTTGTAACACTGACGATACAGTACACGTTCCATGCGATGGACGGTTCGACTGTTCAAACGATGGTTGTTGGTGAAGCCATGGATAGCGGTGACAAAGCTAGCAATAAAGCAATGGCGGTAGCGCACAAATACGCATTGTTACAAGCGTTTCTGGTGCCTACGGAAGAACAAAAAGACCCTGACGAAGAAACCCATGAATTGCAATCTAGGGCTGCACAAGAGGCCAAAGCCAACCTGACAGACTGCATAGAGGCATTAAAGATCGCGGCTAGGATTGGAGGTAAATTAGAGTTCACGCGCGAGTGGAAAAACTGGCATCCCGACATCCGAGGCAAAATTGCGCCCGAAGAGGTCAAGAAACTTCAATCACTTTGTGCTGGGGCTGATGCTAAAGCCGCTAAGGCTGGCCCCGATGTTGGTGATGGAGACAACATGCAATGAAAACACAGCGCTACACAGTCAGGGATGGGGCAGGCGCACAGAAAGCCATTGCTGCCGTTAAGACTGCCGTCTTGGCCATGGACTGGCCTATCGACGTTAAAATAAGCAAGCATCGGGAGTCTCGGTCCCTAAAGCAAAATTCCCTCATGTGGAAATGGAACTCGGAAATAATGACCCACATGCGCGAACACTACGGCCAGATAGCAGACGCGGAGGACTGGCATGAAGTGCTGGTATCTCGCCTCCAGCCAGTCGAGACTGGAGTAATTGAATTACCCGATGGGAACGTTTTTTTCTTGGGACGGACCCGCACCTCGAAAATGACTGTTGCAGAAATGAGCGACTACCTAAATCTGCTAGAAGCATATTGCGCTGAGCATCTGGAATTGATCCTGACGCGACCCGATGAACTCTATTGGGCTGCCTTAATGAAAGAGGAGCACATAGAATGACTAATTTCGATTGGAGTTACCCACCAGGCTACTATGAACCTCCAGATGATGATAATTCTCCCTACTGCGACGTCTGCGGCGGTAACTTTGAAGAGGATCAGT
>JBPCWZ010000142.1:0-15450 GCA_051009015.1 Gammaproteobacteria bacterium
GTTTGGCAAAATGCCATTGACCGAAGACCTCCTGCCCGGCAACAAACAAATATTTCGCGGGCAACTGCGGGCGGCATACATATCCGTGCTGCAGCAGTTCCAAAACCGCGCCGACAAACCAAAACTCAAAACCGCCCTGACAACATAATCCGTTGCCAGAGCACCGGGCGGTTATCCCCCCCTGCCCCCCGATGCAATTTAATAGTGCAACAACGGGCGGGAATTGATATACAATAACAAGCGGACAATTGACAACCGACAACCGGGAGAAAACAACCATGAAAAACAACAACAAAAAACTGCTCGTCACCGCCGCCCTTTGCGCGGTTTTGGCATCGCCGGTCGCCGCCGCCGATCAATTCATCAGCATCGGCACCGGCGGCGTTACCGGCGTGTATTATCCGACCGGCGGTGCCATCTGCCGCCTTGTCAATAAGGGGCGCAAAGAACACGGCATCCGCTGCTCGGCGGAATCCACCGGCGGCTCGGTTTATAACATCAACACCATCCGCGAAGGCGAGTTGGATTTTGGCGTCGCCCAATCCGACTGGCAGTTTCATGCCTATCACGGCAGCAGCAAGTTCAAGGATCGCGGCGCGTTTTCCAAACTGCGGGCGGTTTTTTCGGTGCATGCCGAACCTTTCACGGTCGTCGCCCGCGCGGACGCCGGCATCCGCACTTTTGACGACCTCAAAGGCAAGCGCGTCAATATCGGCAACCCCGGCAGCGGACAGCGCGGCACGATGGAAGTGCTGATGGAAGCCAAAGGATGGACGCGGGGTGATTTTGCCGTCGCCAGCGAACTCAAAGCCGCCGAACAATCGCAGGCGCTTTGCGATAACAAGATTGACGCGATGATATACACCGTCGGGCATCCTTCGGGCTCCATCAAAGAAGCGACAACTTCGTGCGATTCGGTTTTGGTTCCGGTCGGCGGCTCGGCGGTGGACGCACTCGTGCGCGAGAATGATTATTACCGCGCGGCGGTCGTCCCCGGCGGAATGTATCGCGGCAACCCTGCGGATACCAACACTTTCGGCGTCGGCGCGACATTTGTCACTTCGGCGGATGTGCCGGACAAGTTTGTTTATGAAGTCGTGCGCGCGGTGTTTGAAAACTTCAACGCCTTCCGCAAACTGCATCCGGCATTCGCCAACCTGAAAGAATCCGAGATGATAAAAGACGGCTTATCCGCCCCCCTGCACCCCGGCGCGGCAAAATACTACAAAGAACGCGGCTGGTTGTAATCAATTCCCGCCCTTTTCGTCATTCCCGCGAAAGCGGGAACCGATAGGGCGCCCCTTCGGGGCTTTAATTATGAGCGCGCTTTGCGCACTCTGCGGTTTGCCATTTGCGGCGACAAGTCGCCGTTTGCGCTTTCGCGCAAATGGACAAATGACAAGGGTTTGGATTCCCGCTTTCGCGGGAATGACGGTTGTTTGTCATTCCCGCCCTTTTCGTCATTCCCGCCCATTGCCGAGTTTGCCGTCAGGGTTATAAACATTGTGGAAAATGTTGTAATGCGGGTTGTTGTGCTAACCGCTGCCATCGTCATCGGGGTTTCGGTTATTACCTCCGCCATCGTTGTGGTTGTGCGGTTTGTTAGCGTTGTAGTCGTTGGCTCGCCGACAATCTCCTCGCCGCCTTGCACAAGGGTTATCGTATAAACACGATTAGGCGGGCTTGGTTGTGGAAATTGATAAAAATCCCCCACTGGCAAAAGAAGCGGTCGTGGAGTAATTATTACCCTTCCATCAAACACAGGAGAATTTCGGCTTGTGGTAATTGTTAGCACATGCGGACGCTGTGTATTTTCAGGCGGCAAAGTAACTAAAACACGCGAATTCCGAAAAGTAGTTATAACCAATCCAACCTCCGTTTGTACCGTAACTTCAACACTCGCCACTCGCGATGCCACAGTCATTCCGGGCATTTCCGTAGTCATTGTTGTCGTCACTGCCGCCGTCGTCATTCTTGCCGTTGTTGTTATCGCCGCCGCCGTTATCGCTGTCGTCGTCCGCATTGTCATAATATCAATGCTGACATTATCAGGCGGGGGCGGGGGCGTTGTTAATATCGGGGCAGTTGTAGTTGTCGCAACCGTCGCGATTCTTTGGGAATATTCCCGCGATACCGCCGCAAACAAATCCGGCGCAAATGCCGCATTAGATTCCCGCTTTTGCGTTTCGCCGATGGTATGGGAATATCCAATATCGCCGCCAATTGTTTCTGCGCTATCGTCATAATACAGGGCAAAATGAAAGGACGGAATGGGGACAAACTCCAAGCCATAACGCCATCCCTTATCATTTTCCGTTTCGCCTTTGCCGTCAAACCGGTAATAATCAATCGCCGCTTTAACTTCGCGGTATCCGGGCGCATTAAGCCGCAGTTTTGCGTCATAACCCTCGCGGCTAAAAGCGGCAACACTCGCATTAACCCGCCGGTCATCCGTTTGCGGAATGTAATAGTTTGCCGCAAGCGCAAAGATGGAATGCGACAACTCGCCGCCAAAGCCATAACGCGAAAAATCGCCATAATCGCCATCTTCGTAATCCAAGAAAGCATTAGCGCCGTAGAGAATGCCGCCGCCGGTTTGCCGGTAGAAAAGCCCGACATTGCCGCCTTTGTCGCCGCCTTCGGCGGCATAAGCCCGCAGTTGCCAGCCAAAAGCGCGGCTATCGCTTTCGGCTAATGCGCCGATGACATTAATCGCGCCGCCGCTTTTGCGACCGCCCAAGCCGCTTTGCAGATGCACACCCGCCTTGCGCACGGCGGCGAAGTTGCCGGTAATGGCGTTTTCCGCCTGTGTCGCCAATGTGCTGTCAATCGCCGACAATATCTCCGCCTGCTTCTGCTTGCGGAATTCGGCAAAGCCGCCGCCATCCGCCGCGCCGTTTTGCACCAAAAAGCCCGCCAAAGCAAGCACTATCAATATCGTCTTTTTCATTGCCATGCACCTCCGTGTGAAGTTGTCAAATAAACCCCAACGCATTGACAAATATACGCCGGGCTGTTCCTAGTCACGCAGTAGCATGGTTTCGCATATTTCACCCTTGCGGGCGTATTTTATTCCACGACAACCCGACAAGCGGGCTACTCGCGACTAGGATGAAAGCAGTATAGCACAAGATTCGCCCGAATCGCCCGAAAACACGGCATCGGCGGGAATTTGGGCGGCGGCGGGAATGACGGCGGGGCGACATTGTTAAAGCCCTGTAAGGGCGAAATGTTATAGCACGGGGCAACGCCCCGTGATTCGGCATTATTATGGATATAGTCCTGTAAGGGCGACACCATCCTTTCGCAGGGCAAAGCCCGGTAAAACCATCAATACGCAAACAACCGCCGCCATTGTTATGTGCCGCCCTTACAGGGCTTGATTAATTGGTATGCCGATTCACAGGGCGTTGCCCTGTGCTATAACATTGCGCCCTTACAGGGCTTTAAGAATGCGCCGCTTTCGCGGCGATGGTTTAGGAGATTCCCGCTTGCGCGGGAATGACGATGCTTTTTTTCGCGGGAATGACGAGATGGGCGATTAGCCGAGCAGGGCGGTTAAGTCGGCTTCGGTTAGCACTTTGATATTAAGTTTTTGCGCTTGTGCGAGTTTGCCGCCCGGGCTTTCGCCCGCTACGACATAATCCGTCTTTGCCGAAACAGCGGATGATACTTTGCCGCCCGCATCTTCTATTTTGCCTTTTGCTTCGCCGCGCGCGATGGACAATGTGCCGGTAAGAACAAAGGTTTTTCCGGCAAGCGGCAGTGTTGAACCGGCATCTTGCGCCGTCCATTCCATTCCAATGCCATGCAAAAAATCCATCAACATAATGCATCGCGGATGACGGAAGAAATGATAAACGCGTTCGGCAACCGGGCTTTTGCCGTCCAAAGCGGCGATGATATGTTGCTCGTCCGCCGCCGCAAGCGCGGGCAAATGGTCAAAAGTTGCGGCAAGTTTTTGCCCGCCTGTCTTTCCCAAACCTTTTAATGGCGCATCATCATTTATCAGCGCAAGCGGCGAGTTTGGCGCGGTTTTGCGAAAAGCCGCCGCAGTTGTCAAAAAATCCGCCAGCGGGCGGCGCATTGCCTTTTGCTTCGGCGGGCGCAAAACAACGCCCGCCGCCAGAATGCGGTCTATTTCGGCATTGTTGTCATCGTCCGAAAAATAAGCCGACAATGCCGCAACCGTCTCAACACCGGCATCGGCGACAAAAGCAAAAGATTCCGGCGGCGCGGCGCGCAAGTTTGCCAAACTGCCAAAAAAATCCGCCAATGACGCAGCCATTGTCTGCCCGATGGACGGCACGCCCAGCGCAAACAAAAAACGCGCCAAACTGACATCTTTGCTTTTGGCTATCGCCGCCAGAATGTTGTCGGCGGCAACGCCCGCTATCAGCGAAAGCGACATCAGTTGTTTTTTTGTCAGACCATACAAATCGGACGGGCGCCGCGCCATCTTTGCGCCAAACAACTTTTCCAACAGCACGCCGCCGATGCCGTCAATATCCATCGCATTGCGCGAGACAAAATGCTCCAGCCCCGCCAGCAATCTTTGCGAGCATTCCGCATTTTGACAAAGCAGCCACTTGCCGCTTCGCACAATCGCCGCGCCGCAACCGGGGCAGTTTTTGGGCGGCTGCCATACTTCGGCGTCGCTCGGGCGGCGCTCCAAAACAACGGCGGCAACTTCCGGAATGACATCACCGGCGCGGCGGACGGATGCATAATCGCCAATGCGAATATCCTTTTCGCCGATGATGTCCATATTGTGCAAAGTCGCATTTGCCACAACAACGCCGCCGACCGACACCGGCGAAAGGCGGGCGACAGGCGTCAGCGCGCCGGTGCGCCCGACTTGCAGTTCTATGTTGATAATCTTTGTTATCGCCTCTTGTGCGGCAAACTTGTGCGCAAGGGCAAAACGCGGCGCGCGCGAAATGTAACCGATGGATTCTTGCAGCCGCAAACTATCCACCTTATAAACAACGCCGTCAATGCTAAACGGCATATCGGCACGGGCGGCATCGGTTTGGCGGTAATATGCAATCAACTCCGCCGCCTTGATATTGTGCGCGCGCGGCTGAGCAACGGCAAAACCGCATTTTGCCAAAAAAGCCAGCAACTCGCCTTGTGTTTTGATTGGCAACGCATTAATGCCAATGCCCGCGCCATGGGCAAAAAACAACATCGGGCGGCTGGCGGTTATTTCCGCTTTCAGTTGTCGCAAAGAGCCGGCGGCGGCATTGCGCGGGTTGGCGAAAACCTTGCCGCCGCGCGTTTCCTGTTTGGCATTTAGCGCGGCAAAATCGGCATAAGTCAGTACAACTTCGCCGCGCACTTCCAAAAAAGACGGCGCATTATCAATAGATTGCGGAAGATTATTAATCGTTTTGGCATTTGCCGTAACATTCTCGCCGATAGTGCCATCGCCGCGAGTCGCCGCAACCGTCAAGTTGCCGTTTTCATAAACAACATTGAGGGCGACACCGTCCAGTTTCGGCTCCGCGCAAAAAGTAGTGGCATTGTGCTTTTGCATCCGCGCGGCAAACTCTTCAACTTCCTCCTCCAAAAAGGCATTGGCAAGCGAGCGCATCGGCGACGGATGCTCATAAGGTTGAAAGCGCGAAGACGCCCGCCCGCCGACCTTTGCCGTCGGCGAATCCGCATCGGGCGGAAAGCGCTTTTCCAGTTCGCCAAGTTGCCGCCACAAGTCGTCATAATCGGCATCGCTAACGGACGGCGCATCGCGCTCATAATAATCGCGGTTGGCTTTTTTGATTTGCGCCGTCAGGCGGCGGATTTGGCGGCGCGCTTCTTCCCCGTTCATCGCCCCGCGCAACTATGCAAACAAAAGCCGCGCAACAGCCCCGCCGGGCGGCACGCCGAATTTTTTCATCTCCGCGCTCAATACCGCGATCTGCCCGCGCATCTGGTCAATGCGCTCGGCATCAACCGCTTCGCCGTTTTTGTCGGTAATGTCAAGCGACAACATTGACGCCGTCCGTTTCAAGGCATTGACCATCGCATCAAACGCCTGTGCAGGGTTGGAGACATTGGGCGCGTCCAAATCAAAAACAACCCGCCGCACTTCATTTTTCATCCGCACCGCAACGGTCATTGAAAAAAGCGTTTCGCTGTTTTGCCGAAAGGCGTATTTCAGCCCGCCGTCAATGGCGGCAAGCCCGCAAACCTGCGCCGCTTCCGCCGTGCGCGCCAAAGAAGGGCTTCCGGCAAGATGAATCTCCACTATCTTATCCACGCTGTTGCAAAACACATCCAAGAGTTTGGCATTCTTCGCCGCTTCCGCGGCGGGCGGAAACTTGCCATGCGCATCTATGCTTTGGCAAAACCGGCGCGCGCTTTCTTCCAATTTGCGAATGCGCGCATCGTCAAGCGCGCCGCCCCTGTCGGCAAGCGGCACCGCCAAAAGCCAGTTTTTTTTGTTTTCGCCGCCGCCGTTTTGGGGTTTGCGCCATTGCTTGTCGCTTTCGTCATAACCAAGCACAAGGCAGCGGGGCAACCGCCATTTGTGCCACGATTCAAGCAGCGGGGCGAATGTCTGCGGATTTATCGGCGTTTGGGCGAAAACATAAACGGCATAGCACATATCGGCGGCGAGCATGTCATCGGGCGGCGGCGGAAGTTGTGGCGCATCAAACTTTTCTATGCCCAACTGCCCCTGTGCTGTTTTTTCTTCCGGCTGCGCCTCCGGCGGCGGCGGTGTTGTCGCGGTAAAAACCGGCTCTTTGCGCGATTGCCGAAGTGTTTGTTCGGATGCCTGCGGCGGTTTGCCGCCATCGCCGCCGCCGCGCAAGCCGAAAATAACCGCCGCCAATACCGCAACAACCGCTATCAGCGTAGCGGCGACAACCCAGTAAATATTCACCGCACCGCCGCCAATGCCTGCTGCAAATTGACGGTAACAATCTTGGACACGCCTTTTTCTTCCTGCGTAACGCCGACCAGCCGCCCCATCTGTTCCAGCGTCAGCGGGTTGTGCGTGATAACCAAAAACTGAAAATTCGCCGACAAATCCTTGAGCAGCGCGACAAAGTTGTCCGAGCGGCGCTCGTCCAATGCGGCATCAACTTCGTCCAGAATGCAAAACGGCGGCGGGTTCAGTTTCAGCAGCGCAAAAACAAAAGCAAGCGCCGCCGCCGCCTTCTCGCCGCCCGAAAGCGCCCGCGACGAAAACAAACGCTTGCCCGGCGGGCGCGCGCGAATCTCAAAGCCGTCGGTATCGGCAACCTGCGCAAGTTGCGCGTCGCCGCCGCCAAAAAACTGCTTGAACAATGCATCAAACTCGCCGTTGATATCGGCATGCATTTTTGTCATGCGCCGCGCCGTTTCTTCGTCAATGCGGCGGATGGCGGCGCGCAACTCATCAACCGCACCGGCGATATCCGCAGTTTGCGCCGCCAAAGTTTCGGCGCGCGATTGCGCTTCCTGCAATTCATCGGCGGCGGCAAAATTCACGCCGCCAATGGCATCGCGCCGCTGCCGCAAAGTGTTAATCTCCTCACCGGCATTTGGCTGTTCGGCGGCAAGTTCTTTCAGCCGTTCATCGCCGACCGCCGCCGCTTCCAGAGAGTCGTTCATTCTGCCCATTGCAAGCGAAAGTTCGCGCTCGTTCAGGCGCAGTTCGCCGATGTCGTTTTGCTTGCCCTGCATCGCGCCATAACATTGTTCGCGCCGCGTTTCGGCGTCATCCGCTGCTTTGGCGCAACAGGCAGCCGTTTGTTCGGCTTTGGCGGCGCGGGCTTCGGCATCTTTGGCTTCGTCCGTGCTTTTTTGCAAAATCATGCGCAGGGCATTGTCATCGCTTTGTTGTGTTTCGTTTTCGGTTTGTTGCAGCCGGGCGGCGAGGAGTTTGGCGCGGTTTTGGGCTTCACCGGCGGTGTTTTCTTCTTCTTTTTGACGGCGCATCAGTTCTGCGGCGCGGGCGTTCAGTTCTTTGTGTTTTGCCGCCGCCGCTCTTGCCATTTCGCGGCTTTCTTCAACGGCGGCGGCGGCGGTTTTGAGTTCCGCCTCGCACTTGTCGGCGTCATCGCGCGATTGTTGTTCGCGGCGGGCGGCATCGGTATGGGCGTTTGCAAGTTCGGCGGCGGTTTGTTCGCATGCCGTCTTGCGCGCCGTCAAAGCGGCGATTTCTTCGCCCAACTCCGTCTGGCGTTTTTGGGCGTTTGCCCGCCGCTCCTGCCATTGGCTGGTTTCCACGCGTTTTTCGGCGAGGGTGTTTTTGGCTTTTTCCAATTCCGCCGCGGCGTTGTCGCGCGCGCTTTGGGCGGTGTCGTTTTGTTTGCGGCATTGTCCGGTTTTTTCCGCCGCCGTATCGGCTTCGCTTTTGCGCTCTTGCACCGCGCTTGCAAGTTGTTCCATCCGCCGCCGCCAATCGTAGCCGCCCAAAGTTTCGCCGCGGGCATATACCGAGCGCGATTCATAAACAACACCGGCGCGGGTGATAAGTTTTTCGCCCGGCGAAAGATGCGCCGCCATCGCCAAAGCATCGCTTTCGTCTTCGGCGGCATAAACACCGCCCAAACTCGCCGCCAGCACTTTGATACTCTCCGGCGGGGCATTGACTTTTGACAACAACGGCGGCGCTTGCATTTGCGGATGCGGCGGCATTTCGGCAGCCGTCAGAGGCGCATCGGCAACGGCGACAACGGCAGAACCCGGCGGCGGCAATCCGCGCCGCCCGACAAAATCCGCCACATTATCAACGGCAAAAGCCCCCGCCGCATAACCCAAAGCGGCATCCAGCGCCATCGCCCATTCGCCCGCTTCAACGCGCAAAACATCCGCCAACCTCGGCGGCGGATCCTGCGCCCATTCGCCCGCCGCCGCCGCGGCAACTGTTTCCAGCGCGTCTTTTTCGGTTTGCGCCGCAAGTAGATGTTTTTCCGCTTGTTGTTGTGCCTGCTGCGCCTGTTCGGTATTTGCCAGCGCCGCGCGCAAAGCATCTTCGGCCTCGGCGAGATCTTGACGGCACTTGTCGGCATTGGCTGTCGCATCTTCGGTCGGCGGTGCTTCGCTTTGTGCCGTTGCGATGGTTTCTTCCAGCGATTGTTTTGCCGCCCGCAGTTGATGGACAATGCGGGCGGTTTCTTCGGCGGTCATCTGCGCGCGCGCTTCGTCGGATTTTATCCTGCCGCCCGCCGCCGTCAGAGCCGCCCGCGCCCGCATCGCCGCGCTTTCATAACCTGCAAGTTGTTTTGCCGCTTGTTCCGCTTGTTTGGTTTTTTCTTCCGTTTCAACTTGCGCGCTTTGGATGTCCCGGCGGATTTGCCCGAGTTGCGCCTTGTGCTGTTTTTGTTGTTGTTCGCCGTCCGCTATGCGCTTTTGGAGCGTTGCCAGTTCGCCGCGGTCTTCGCCAATGCGCTCTGCCGCCGTGCGGCGTATTTGTTCGGCGTTTTGCATGTTTTGCTTTGCGGCAGCCGCCGCCAATTGCAACTTGCCCAATTCCTCCCGCGCCGCCGCCGCCGCCGACAGGGCGTTATCGCGCTCGGCGCGGGCTTTTTGCGCTTGTACTTTCAGCGATTCAAAATCATCGGCTATCTTTTTTGCCTGCGCGGTTTGTTCCGTCAGAGCTGCCCGCGCTTTGGCTAGGTCTTCCCCCGCCGTTATGCGCTTTTGCCACAATATCAGCGATTCCAACTCTGCAATGCGTACTTGCAGGTTTTCGTAGCGGCGCGCTTGTTGTGCTTGTCTTTTCAATCTTGCCGTTTGCTTTTCCACTTCCTCGGCGATGCGCCGAAGTTGCTGCAGGTTTTCCTCGCTCGCCGACAAACGGCGTTCGGTCTCGCGGCGATTTTCTTTGTAGTGCGACACGCCCGCCGCTTCTTCAACAAAACCGCGCAACTCGTCCGGCGATGCCTCGGCAACCCTGCCGATGGTTCCTTGTTCCACAACGCCATACGCCCGCGCCGACAAACCCGTGCCGCGAAAAAGCGCAACAACATCGCGGCGGCGCACCGGCGCGCCATTGATATAAAAAAACGATTGCCCGTCCCGCCCCAACTCGCGGCGCACTACAATCTCGGAATAGGACGACCACGCGCCCAAATCGCGATTGCCGTCATTGGCAAAAGTCAAATCCACCCCGCACCAATCCGCCGGCGGGCGCGATTGACTGCCATTAAACAAGACATCCGGCAATGCCCGGCTGCGAAGGGCGCTCAGGCGCGATTCGCCCAAAACCCAGCGGACGGCATCCACTATGTTGGATTTGCCGCAGCCGTTCGGTCCGACAACGCCGATAAGCGGCTCGCCGACCTTGAACGAAGCGGCGTCCGGAAACGACTTGAAACCCTGCGCCTTAAACGCCGTTAAACGCATAGCCCGCGATTCTGCCTAAAAACGCCCGCAAAAAAAAACGCCGCCGCCGCGCGCCCGCCGGTGGCGGTTTGCAATGCCGCGCGCGTTTTGTCAGGCGGCGGGATTACTTCCATACCGGCAAAAGCCACACGGCGACAACTATCAGCATTGTGCCATAAACGATATTTTGGATTTTTATGGAAGCGGCGCCGGAAAACTTGCCCGCCGTCCATGCTCCGCAATACGCCCAGCCGAAATGATTGCACAAGTTCAGCGCCGTCAGCATCGCCGTCAATAACAAAACCTGCGGCAAAACCGGCGCATCCGGCGACAAAAACTGCGAATGCATTAACACCACAATGGCAATGCCTTTGATATTGAGCGCTTGCGAAATAACGCCGTCGCGAAAAGTCAGTTTTGGCGCGTTGCCCGGCTTTTGCGCCCGCCGCCGAAAAAAAGACGCGCCCAGATAAAACATATAAACGCAGCCCAGCAGTTGCACATAAAAAAACGCCTCCGGATAGCGGCGGATAAACGCCCCCAGCCCGAAACCCGCCAGCAAAGAATAGCAGGAATAGGACAAATTCAAACCCGCTATAAAGGCCGCCGAGCCGCGAAAGCCGTTTGCCGCCCCCGATACAACGCACAATATATTGCCCGGTCCCGGGCTGCAAACCAGCGGCACAATGGCTGCAAACCATGCCGCATAAAACTCAACTTTCATTGATATCGCCAAACCGCGCACATCAGGCGCGGCTGAAAACCAGCGTGGCGTTGGTGCCGCCAAAACCGAAGGAATTGGAAAGTGCCGCCTTGCCCGGCGGCAACTCACGCGCCCGATGGGCGACATAATCCAAATCGCATTTGGCATCCGCATTATCCAAATTGATAGTCGGCGGGGCGGTGTTGTCGCGAAGTGCCATAACGGTAAATATCGCTTCCGCACCGCCAGCCGCGCCGAGCAAATGCCCGGTCATGGATTTGGTTGAACTTGCCGGAATCTTGCCCGCATAATCGCCGAAAACCTTGCGCACCGCCGTTGTCTCGGCGACATCGCCAAGCGGTGTTGAAGTCCCGTGCATATTGACATAAGCCGCATCATCGGCATTCATCTTCGCATCGCGCAGGGCGTTTGCCATGCACCGGCGCGCGCCTTCGCCGTCTTCCCTTGGCGCGGTAATGTGATGACCGTCCGCGCTGGTGCCGTAGCCGGCGACAAGGGCATAGATATTTGCCCCGCGGTTTTTGGCGCGCTCGTATTCTTCCAAAACCAAAACCCCCGCGCCTTCGCCAAGCACAAAGCCGTCCCGGTCGCGGTCAAAAGGGCGGGATGCTTTTTGCGGCTCGTCGTTGCGGCATGACAAGGCGCGCGCGGAAGTAAAACCGCCCAGGCCCAGCGGCGTTATCGGCGCTTCCGCGCCGCCGCATACCATCACATCGGCATCGCCATAAACAATCATCCGAAACGCCTCGCCAATGTTGTGCGCGCCGGTTGTGCAGGCGGAAACCAGCGAAACATTCGGTCCCGTGTAGTTGTACATAATGGAAAGATGACCGGCGGCGACATTGATAATCGCCGACGGGACAAAAAACGGCGATATGCGCCGCGCGCCTTGTTTGGCATAAATATCGCGGGTTTCTTCTATCGTGCCGATGCCGCCGATGCCGGAACCGAGGGCGACGCCAATGCGCTCGCCGTCTTTTTCGTCCGCCGTCAAACCGGCATCGGCAATCGCCTCAACACCGGCGGCGATGCCGTATTGTATAAACAAATCTATGTGGCGAAGGGTTTTGGGCGGGATGACCGCCGCAGGGTCAAAGCCGCGCACTTCGCCGCCAATGCGCGATGAAAAACCGGCGGCGTCAAAGCGGCTGATGGCGGCAATGCCGCTTTTGCCATCAACAACGGCGCGCCAGCATTCGGCGGCGCTATTGCCGACAGGAGACAAAAGCCCCAAGCCGGTAACAGCAACTTTGCGGGCGGTCATCGCCGGGCGCAAGCCGCAAAAGCCGCCGTGTTATTCCGCTTGCTTCTTTTCAATGTAGGCGAGGGCATCGGCGACGGACACGATCTTCTCGGCTTCTTCATCCGGTATTTCGCAGTCAAACTCGTCTTCCAGCGCCATCACCAGTTCAACGGTGTCCAGCGAGTCGGCGCCAAGGTCATCGGCGAATTTCGCTTCGGGAGTGATCTTTGCCTCTTCTACGCCCAATTGCTCGGAAACGATTTTCTTCACGCGTTCAATGTTTTTGTCTTTGTCTTCCACGGGTTCTCCTTTCTTCGGTTGCGGTTTGCAAATGCCGCCATTCTAACAAAAAAACCGCGCTTTTGGCGATTTTTTATTATCGGGCGATTTCTTCCCTCACGCCGCCCGCCGCCGCAGTCAATAGCACATCGGCGCGGCGGACGGCAAAGATGCCGTTTTCCAGCACGCCGGCGATATTGTTGATATCGCGCTCGGCGGCGGCGGCATTGGCGATATCGGGCATTTGCGCATCCAATATCCAGCAGTCATTATCGCTGACAAACCCTTCGCGCCATTTCGGGTTTGCGCCCATTGCGGCAAGTTTGCGCGCCACAAAACTCCGCGCCATCGGCACAACTTCCACCGGCACCGGCATTTTGCGCCCCAAAACAGCCACGCGCTTGCTTTCGTCAATAATGCAAACAAAGCGTTTTGACGCGCATGCGACAATTTTCTCGCGCACATGCGCGCCGCCGCCGCCTTTTATCAATTGCAAGTTATCATCCGCTTCGTCCGCGCCGTCAATATACAAATCCGGCGCACCGGCATCCAAAGTGCAGCGAAAACCCGCCGCTTCCAACCTTCGCGCCGTATCTTCGGAACTCGGCGATACGCCGGCAATGCGCCCCCGCACTTGCGGCAGCATTTGTATCAGATGATGCACAGTCGTGCCGCTGCCGACACCGAGATGGATGCCGTCGGCGATAAAATCCAAAGCCGCTTTCGCCGCCATCTTTTTGAGGTCGTCATTCACAATCCAATTATAACCAGTTAACGAACACCCTATAACCGCGAAACCAAGAGCCCAAGAACCAAAACAACAGGCGGCAAAAGAAACGCAAGAAAACAAGCCACAACAAGAGCAAACGGCACCGCGAGCCAAGGGTCGCGCAAAAGGCGAAACTGCTCCCGGATGGGCATGTGCCAAAGGGCATGCGCGGAAAGATGACGATACCGGTAAAGAAAGGTAACAGCCAAAACGGCATAAAAGAAAGTCCCAAGCAAAGGGATGCCCAAAAGCCAAAGCAAAAAGTACGAAAGCATCAATCTATTCTACAACACCGCCCGCACCGGCAAAACAACAATTGGCATTTGTTAACTGAAAAGTGATAGAATACGGGGCGGATAAAAGACGGTGGGCGGCATCCGCCATCCGCCATTTGCCAAAAACCGACAACTGCAAACCGACAAATGCCCCCCCCTCCCATTACCGGCAAAGTGGTGCAAAACCACCGCCGGGCGGATTCACTTTATTCGCTGCAAGTCGCGGCGGATATTGACGGCTTTGAAGCCGGGCAGTTCGGGCGTATCGGGCTTGCTATCGGCGGCGAAAACATCATGCGCCCGTATTCTTTTGTCAATGCGCCGGACGAAAACCCTTTGGAGTTTTATTTCAGCATTGTGCCGGATGGTCCCTTGTCCGGCCGCCTTGCCAAACTGCAAAGCGGCGATGACATTCTCATCAACCGAAAGGCAAACGGCTTTTTGGTTTTGTCGCAAGTGCCGGAGGCGGCGCAGTTGTGGCTTGTTGCGACCGGCACCGGTTTGGGTCCTTTCTTGTCCATTCTCAAAGGAGCGGAAGTTTGGCGGCGGCATCAAACCGTCATTCTCGTCCATGCCGTCCGCCTTTTGGAAGATTTGACTTATCGCGAAGATATCGGCAAAATGACAACAAAGCACAACGGCGAAGGCGGGGCGGGGCGGTTAATCTACGCGCCTTTTGTCAGCCGCGAAGAGACGGATTTTGCCCTGCCCGGGCGCATTCCCGCGGCGCTCACAAACGGCGCATTGGCGAAGTTTGCCGGAGTATCGCCTTCGCCGGATAATGCGCAGTTTATGCTTTGCGGCAATCCGCAAATGGTCAAAGATGCGACAGCGGTGCTTTTGGAACAAGGTTTCCGCCGCAACCGCCGCCGCGAACCGGGACACATCACAATGGAGAACTACTGGTAATGAAAAAACACATCGCAACATTTATCGGCGGCGGCTTTCTGGGCTTTGTCGCTGGCGCGGGCTTGATGCTTGTTTTATTCCCGTTTTTCTTCCCGCCGGCGGAAGTTAACGAAAAGGTCGCAGTCGCAAGCGGCGGCGGCGCGGCGGTATTGCTTGCCGAAACCGCCTTTCGCACCGATTCGCCCGGGCAGGACGCCGGACACTGGGGCAGGGGCGGGATAAAAATATACCGCGATGGCGGCGGCGATATATTGGTGGAATTGCAGGCGGATTTTGAAGTTGGTCCCGGTCCCAACTTCTGGCTTTATCTTAATGCCAAAGGCGATATAGATACTGAGGACGATTTTTATGCCGATGATGCGCGCATAAAAGCCGCCAAGATAAAAAGTTTCACCGGCTCGCAAGTGTATCAAATTGCCGCGGCGGATTATGACAAGACAAAAGCGATAACCATCTGGTGCGAAACTTTCGGTCAATACATAGCATCGGCAAACATCCCCCCGCAAATAAGCGGCGATAGCGACAGCATATAACCGCCGCTTGTTATTTGTTAACTAAACAAAAAAAGCCCCGTCATTCCCGCCCTCGTCATTCCCGCCCCCTCGTCATTCCCGCGAAAGCGGGAATCTCCTTTTTGTTATAGCCCTGAAAGGGCGTCCTGTTCATAGCACGGGGCAACGCCCCGTGACGGCATTACCCATATATCAAGCCCTGAAGGGGCGTCCCGTTCTTTTGCAGGGCAAAGCCCGGCAAAAAACCGCAAAGCCAAACCCCCGCCCGTTTGACATTCGCCGCCGTTGTTTTCGGTCGCCCTTTCAGGGCTTGTTTGTTTAATACGCCGATTCACGGGGCGTTGCCCCGTGCTATGACCATGTCGCCCTTTCAGGGCTTTAATAACGCGCCGCCTTTGGCGGCGATGGTTTAGGAGATT